>CAYNEP010000001.1:0-26124 GCA_964396255.1 uncultured Gammaproteobacteria bacterium
TTACCATATCAAACTCTTCACTGTCACACGACGACATCTGATGGCGACTTAACCTATGAGCAGGTATTAGATGAGTGTAAGAAAAATCACATTGGCGTTGTTGCTTTTACTGACCATGATAGCTTGCCAACTGTTGAGAAGATTGAATCGCTTAAGTTACTGAACCACGATGTAAAATTTTTAACTGGAATTGAGATGTCAGCGACAAACGTTGAGGAAGTTGCATCGCAGATTGAATTATTCCATGTCGTTGGGCTTTGTGTCGATCCAACTAACGAAAAATTATTAGCGTATTGTCATCGAGCATCTGAAAAAAGAAAGGAGCGTACAAAGAAAATCATCGAAAGTTGTAGAAAGTTAGGTTTTGCAATTACATACGAGGATGTCTTAAAGCATGTTACTGGATCAACTGTAGGACGACCCCATATTGCAAAAGCAATTCTAGCTGATGAGGCGAATTTGCAGGTTATTGCAAAAATTGAAGATAGTTTAAAAACTGAAGCCAGCACAAGTGATGAGCTGAGTAAGCTTTATAACGAAGTCCTTCATCAAACTGTGTGGCAGAAGGTATTTAGTTTATTTTTAACAGATCATTCTTATATCAAGGATGTGTACGTGCATTACGAAGATAAGGTTGATATGGATCATGCTGTTGAGTTGATACGGGGAGCTGGTGGCATTGCTTTGCTTGCACACTGGACATATTACAAAAAATTATTACCAATTGACCTTGTCGAAAAGTTTCTTCGTGATAAGAGAATAGATGGAGTTGAAACCGTATATGCATTTGGTGTGGGAGACGATCAGTATGGAGAGTTTGTTTCTGACATGCAACAGTTAGGGGCACTATGTGAGAAATATAGTGCTGCCAAAGGTGGAGGTGGAGATTTTCATAAAATTGAAGACTTTGCTCTAATGTTAAATCAACGATTTGAGAGCTTCGCAAATAAGACACAGCATTTGTTTGATACGATAAAAGATCAGTTTTTAGATCTTAAGTACACATATTCCTCGATTGACTAAAACAAATCAAGTTGTGATTTCTCTTTTGTTTGGGAGATGAGCTTGGGCGCACTGCCAAATATTCGATTGTGTAGGCTTTTGAAGTTGTATTTCTGAAAAAAGACTTTTAATCCATCATCATAGTGTTCAAAAGATGCATCATCAACTTTAAGCGGTAAGTCTGCTTTTATAATAAGCTGTGCAAGTTTTTTTGAAAGTTTTGCATCTTCAAATCCATCGATCAACTTCTTTTTCAAAGTTGGATTTTCTACCTCATCAATTCGTTTATACATACTCTCAATTGACCCAAACTGATTAATGAGTGCAGATGCTGTTTTGGGTCCAATCCCAACTATACCTTTATAGTTATCTGATGGATCGCCAGCAAGTGCTTTAAAGTCAACAACATGCTCTGGAGGTACGCCAAATTTTTCAATGACACCTTCTCTGTCGTACTTTTTTTCTTTGCCAAAACCTATTTGTGGTGTTATGACAAATATCTTGTCATTAACAAGCTGAAAGATGTCTTTGTCGCCAGTTAAAATATTAACAGTATACCCCTGATTATATGCCTCATGCGCAAGTACACCAATTAAATCATCAGCTTCATATCCATCCATTTCTATTCGTTTAAGCCGTGCAGAGTCTAAGAATTCTTTAATAAGAGGAAACTGAGATATAAGTTGTTGATCGGTTTCTGGACGTTGAGTCCTGTAGTTGATAAATAACTCATCTCTATAAGTTGGTGCAGAAGTATCAAAACACGTAATAACATGTGTGGGTTTATAGTCAATAATAACTTTATTAAGCGTTGAGACAAATCCATATACAGCACCTGTTGGAACTCCATCACGAGTTGTGAAATCTGGAAGTGCATGAAACGCGCGGTGTACAAGACCATTACCATCGATCAAAAGCAGAGATTTCATATAGAAATGATACCCTATTTGACTGCGACCAATTTGAGGAATTCAACATCATCGAGGCTCTCTTTCTTTATAAGCTCTTCAGCAACAGCATTGAGTTGTTTGCGATTTTTCTTAAGAATTTTTTTAGCTTCCTGATAACACTCATCAATTATTCTTTTAATTTCTATGTCGATTTTTAATCGAGTAGCGTCAGATTGAGATTCAGAACCGGGATAAGCACTTCCCCAATCTGTAATGTCCTGAGTAGGTCCATAATTGATCGGTCCTAGATTGCTCATACCATAGTCAACAACCATGCCGCGTGCTATGCGGGTTGCCTGATCAAAATCATTCGACGCTCCAGTTGTGACCTCATTAAAGACGGTCTCTTCAGCAGCTCGTCCTCCCATCATAGAGGTTATCATCTGGATGAGATGAGTTCTAGTCTCGTGGAGCCTATCAGCTGCTGGTGGGATAAGTGTGTGGCCAAGAGAGAGTCCTCTTGAAACAATTGAAATACGATGAACGGGATCCATGTCTTTTTGGAAATATGTCACAATGGCGTGTCCTGCCTCATGATAGGCGGTAATTTTTTTATCAAGGTCAGATTGTAGTCTTTTCCTCTCAGGACCAAGTTTTACCTTAGTTGCTGCCTCTTCTAAGTCTTCCATTGTGATCACCTGACGATCAGCTCGTGCTGCCATAATTGCAGCCTCATTGAGCATGTTCTCAATGTCGGCACCTGAGAATCCAACGGTCCTTTTTGCAATTTTGTCCCATTTTACTGTTTTATCCATTGGCTTACCTTTGGCATGGATTTTCAAAATTGCAGATCTTCCTTCAAGATCAGGGTAGTCAACAAGAACTCTCCTATCAAATCGTCCCGGTCGAAGCAGCGCAGAGTCGAGCAAATCCCCTCGATTTGTTGCTGCTATAAAAATAACTCGATCATTTGGCTCAAACCCATCCATTTCAACCAAAATTTGATTCAAAGTTTGTTCTCGTTCGTCATGTGCTGGCATTCCACCACCTGATCGAGATCGACCGATTGCATCAATCTCGTCTATAAAGATGATTGATGGAGCATTTTTTTTGGCTACCTTAAACAAATCTCGCGCACGAGCCGCTCCAATACCGACCAACATCTCCATAAATTCAGATCCGGCTATTGAAAAGAATGGTACATTTGACTCCCCAGCAACTGCCTTTGCAAGAAGTGTTTTTCCTGTTCCTGCAGGTCCTACGAGTATGACTCCCTTTGGAGAACGTGCACCTAATTTATTGTATTTTTTTGGATTTTTCAAAAAATCTACTATCTCAGCGAGCTCTTTTTTTGCCTCATCAACACCAGCAACATCAGCAAAAGTGATGCGAGATATTTCTTTGTTATACAGTTTCGATCGAGATTGGCCAAATGAGAATATTGAGTCTTGGGTACCTCTTGCTTGTCGAAAAATGAATATGAAAAAACCTATCATAAGCAGTGTGGGAATAACATTTGCTAAGAAGCTTGCTACCATCGAGCCTGTGTCGGTGTTTTTAACGCCAATCTCCAAACTTGTTGGGTCAACTTTTGCGTCTTGAAGAATCTTAACAAAGCTCTCGCCCTCTTCTTTTGATGTGGTTAGAATTTTGTCTCCAGGGTAGTGAACTAAAACCTTATTACCTACAATTTCAATTTTCTTAACTTTTTTAGACTTAATATCAGCAATTACTTTGCTTATTGGTTGTTCGTTTGCAGACGATGCGAGATCAGTTAAAGAAATAAAAATCGATGCAGCAAATAGTAAGAGAAAAATTCCAACAAAAATTTGCTTAAAACCTATATTTATTTTAATTGGGGTTTTTTTATTTGTCTTTGAATCTTTCTTTAATGGCGCCATAGAAGCTAATTGTACCAAATAATTTGATAAAATAGAAGGCTAGAGGTTAGTTTTCAAATACTGTCAAATGGACACAAAAGCGTATATAACTCAATCAGAACAGGAAACACGAGATGTTGCTAGACAATTACTCTTAACTTGCAAAAGCATTGTCCCACAGATGCCTGTTGCAATTTTACTGTACGGAACTCTTGGTGCTGGAAAAACTGCATTTGTTAAGGGTATAGGAGATAGTCTCTCAATTGATGATATATCCTCTCCTACATTCGTTTTGATTCATGAGTATGAACTTAAGGGTCCCATAAAGAAGTTAGTGCACATCGATCTTTATAGAGTGACAGAAAAGAGCGAATTTGACCATCTTGGGATTGAGAAGGATATGAATCCTGGAGTACTCTTTTGTATTGAGTGGAGCGAGAACATCGAACCCATTATTGATTTAGTCAGAGCGAAATGTCATATTGTATCGGTGACACTCGAGCATAAAGATGAAAAAAGTCGACGAATTAAGATTTCAAGTATATCTCTATGAAAATACTCAGCATAGACACATCGTGTGATGAAACTGCAGTTGCAATAACTGAGGGTAGGCGGATCCTCTCAAATGAATTATTTTCACAAATTGAAACTCACAGACAATGGGGCGGCGTTGTGCCTAATCTTGCAAAACGGGCTCATGAGGAGAGAATCGATGAAGTGATAGAAAGGGCGCTTAAGAATGCAAATATGACCATTGAGCAGATTAATGCCATAGGAGTGACATATGGTCCCGGATTAGCTGTGGCGCTTGGAGTAGGGATAAATAAAGCAAAAGAGCTTGCATTGAAGCATGATAAAAAACTAATTGCAGTAAATCATATGGAGGGGCACATATATTCGTGCTTCGCCCAGGACAATCATGGTCTGCCAGACTTCGAATTTAACTTTCCTTATCTTGTTTTATTAGTATCAGGTGGTCATACAGAACTTATCCTATTTAAAGATCATATAACGTATGAGATATTAGGTCAGAAACTTGACGATGCTGCAGGTGAGGCTCTTGATAAAGGAGCTCGTCTAATTTTGAAAAATGATGTATATCCAGGTGGGCCAATAATTGAGACAATGTCTAGTGATGGCAGTGCATCTGCGTTTCAGTTTCCAAGACCAATGGCTCATTCAAATGACCTAAATTTTTCCTTTTCAGGACTTAAAACCTCGTTATTGTATGCAATTCGAAACATGAGTGATAAAGAACGAACAGAGCGCCAGAACGATTTGGCTGCGTCTTATCAGGAGGCGGTATTTGATAGTTTGCTGATAAAGGTAAGGAAAGCAATTGTACAGACTGGGGTAAGTCAGGTAGTTGTTGGGGGCGGCGTTGCTGCAAATGGTACCTTAAGAGAAAAGATATCAAGACTTGTAAACAACAAACAATCATCTGTTTATTTTCCAGCAAAGTCACTCTATGGTGACAATGCAGCAATGATAGGTATTGCGGCTTATTATAAAGCTCAAAAAAACTTGTTCGTTGTAGATTATGGCAAGCTTGATAGAATCCCCCGAGCGTCTCTTTCTTTTATAGAGACATTCTAAATACATGATATATCCTCTTTGATAGTTTGTGGTATACTAATATTTGTGTTAATAAAGTTTTACGAGAGGTCGAGCAGCATTGTCTAAGATAACTGCTGCTGTCTGAATCAAGTAAGTCTGTTTAAGTACGTGAGAAAGAGGGGTGAGAGAGAATGAAAAATAAACTCTACGTGGGAAATCTTCCCTATTCAGTTGCCGACGATGGTCTTCGAGATCTATTTGCTCAATTTGGTGAAATCACCGAAGCACGAGTTATCGTCTTTAAAGACTCAGGTCGTTCAAGGGGATTTGGTTTTGTCGAATTTACCAATGATGACGATGCTCAAAAAGCTGTTGATGAGATGAACCAGAAGGAAGTCGAAGGTAGAAAGTTGGTTGTCAATATTGCACGACCAATGGAGCCTAGAGACAATAATGGTGGTGGAGATCGAGGTGGATATGGAAATCAAAATAATGATTTCGGAGGTTCAAATGACTCCAGCATGCAAAGTGATGATGTTATGTAATTTAGAGAATAATGCCAATGGATCAAGCGCAGGATACATATAGTGCTGTATGGGTGTCGCACACCTCAATTCAGGATTTCACATCCTGTCCACGGGCATATTACATTAAAAATATCTACAAGGACCCTAAATCAGGTCGAAAGATAAAGCTCATGTCACCGCCACTCGCGCTTGGGTCTGCGGTGCATGAGGTGTTAGATATAATATCCGGCTTACCAAGAGAGTCTCGTTTCAATAACTCTTTAATTGATCTACTTGATGTATCATGGGAAAAAATAAAAGGTGAAAAGGGTGGATTCGTGAGTGATTCTCAGGAAGAACAATTTAAAAAAAGAGCACGCTCAATGCTTGAGAGGGTCACTGTTCATAAAGGTCCACTGTCTGGGCTAGCTGTTAAGATTAATATGGATCTCCCCCACTTTTGGCTATCTCAAAAGGACAATATCATTTTGTGTGGCAAGCTCGATTGGCTCGAGTACCTACCTGAGTCTGAGACAGTTCATATAATTGACTTCAAAACCGGCGCATCATCTGAGGCAGTTGATTCTTTGCAACTTCCCATTTATTTTTTACTGGCTCAAAACTGTCAGAATCGACCAGTTGAGAAGGCAAGCTACTGGTATTTAGACAGGAGCGATGAGCCAGAGGAGCAGCCACTCCCCAATGCTGAGGTGAGTATGGAAAAGATTTTGAAAATTGCAAAAGAAATCAAGTTGGCAAGAAGTCTAGATAGGTTTAGGTGTCCTCATAACGGATGTCGCAACTGCAAGCCACTAGAAAGTATAGTCGAAGGTCAGGGGAAATATGTCGGTGTTGACGAATTTGGACGTGACACATACATAGAACCTCAAGCCTCACAATCAACTGAGGATACGAGCGTCATTCATTAACGAGTTGTTTTCTTAGGGTGTAATGCGTCCTTAAATACTACATACTGCACGAGTGTTACAACAACTCCAAGTATTAAAGAAACCCAGAATCCAGACACGCCAATGCCAACAGAATTTGAAAGGGGCGTTCTAGCCATGAGATAAATAAACCCCATATTGACGACTAGATAAATTGAGCTCCATTTTTGATCTGTAAGCGTTATCCCGAAATCATCGTGCAGAATCGGCTTCACAAGAGATGCTGCAAGAGCAACACCAAATGAAGCAGTTAATAATGCTTGAAAATAGGGAATTGCGATGTTGCCAAAGACTAGGTTGCCTGGAAAAAGTTGATGAGCAAGAAAAAACACAGCGAACGTTGCTACGAATGTAGTTGCTAATTTACGAGTGTATATCATATATTTATCACCTTCTTTCTTTTAGAAAAGTATACAGGACAATGGAATTCAATTGGGTGGTATAATGAATAATATTATGGGCGCTAATGAGGGAGTTTCACGATCTGAAATCGAAATCAAAAATAAATTAGCTCGGGCTTCGGTTGATCTAAACGGTGGCCGTGTCACGAGATTTGTTGTTGGAGGTCGAGATATTTTATTACCTGCACAAACTAGAGACAATCAAACTACCCGACCAGTCGTAAGAGGCGGATCATTAATATTATTTCCTCAACTTGGTAAGACTGATCAGGACGGGCAGTTTAATGGGATTCCATCAAATGGATTTGCAAGGGGCATGCCGTGGAGTCTTGATGGAACTTATGGAAGCGCAGACGTTCCATTGAAGCTTGTTGATACACCCGATACTAGATCAAGATTCCCATATCCATTTGGGCTTTCATACAAGATTGCAATAGGCGACGCTCAGGCTGGCCAGAGATTAAGCCAGGCATTAACTGTTACCAATACGGGCGATGAGCCATTGCCAGTTTCACCGGGTATTTTGTCATATTTAGCAATACCTCAAGATTTAAGAGGAAATCTTACAATAGGTGAGGGTTTTGCTCAGATGCCTTTGCAATTATCACAAAAACAAGTTGCTTGCCATATGCCTCAGGATGGCATTGTTATTGAGGCGGGTAGTGCTTTTAGAGTACGCTTGATGGCTATTGGATCATTTTCTCGCTACACAATATGGGCAAAACCAGGAGAGGATTTTGTACGCGTTGCTGTTTTTTCTGGATCGCGAGGATCGATCGATGACCCTATGCATAGGAATAATATTCTTCCGGGTAAGTCAGTTGATTTTACATTGCTGACATTTGCAAGCGTATAACTTCTGTATAATAAGTCACATTATGTCAGATACGATTCTTTGTCCTCACTGTAACAAATCTATCCCTCTTTCAAAAGCGTTTTCACATCAAATGTTGGAAACTCACAAACAAGAAATTGATAAGGCACTTACGGAGCAGAAAAGAATATTTGAAAGAGATCAATTAGAGAGAGAAAAAAGACTATCTCAGGAAGCATTGAGAAAAGCCCAAGAATCGCTTCAGCTTAAGATTCGCGATCGTGAAAATGAATCAAAAGAGTTACTTGCGCAAAATAGAGCGCTCCAAGAGCAAATACTTGAGCTTAACAAAACGCTTCGACAAATAAGAGCTGATAGTGAGGCGATGAGGCTTGAGTTTCAAAAGAAGTTTATTGAAAGTGAGGAGAAAATTAGATATGACGCAAAGCGCAAAATTGAAGATGAATATAGATTGAAAGCTGCTGAGCAAGATAAGAAGTTAAATGATGCGCTTAAGGTTAATGAGGAATTAAGACGAAAGCTCGAGCAAGGATCGCAACAGTTACAGGGCGAGGTATTGGAGCTTGAGCTTGAGGAAAAAATCAAAAACACCTTTGTTTATGATGATGTTTCACCAGTTGCCAAGGGCGTTCGTGGAGGAGATATTATTCAAACAGTTAAAAATAAAGCACAAGTATCGTGCGGTAAAATTATTTGGGAGATCAAACGAACAAAAGCTTTTAGTCGGGAGTGGATAGTGAAACTTAAGGATGACCAAAGAAGGTTAGGAGCAGACATTGCAGTTTTAATCAGTAATGTATTGCCGCCTGGGATTGAACGATTCGGACAGATAGAGGGCGTGTGGATTGGGGATTATGAATCAATCATTGGATTAGCATCTGCATTAAGATCGAACTTGATAGATATTTCATCGGTTAAATCCTCAAATGTGAACCGCGACGCTAAGCTTGAAGTTCTGCACGAATACATAAGTGGTGTCGAATTCAAGCACAAAGTTGAGGCAATTGTCGAGGCGTTTTCGTTTATGCAAGACGAACTTGAGCGAGAAAAAAGGTGGTTTGCAACTAAATGGGCACGACAAGAGAAGTCTATACGAAAAGTTATTGATCAGACATTGTCTATGCATGGCCAACTCCAAGGAATTATGGGTAAAGCATTGCCTGATATTGAAGATAAAAAACAACTTGAAGTTGACGTAGCTATTACAACGACAATTATCGAAGAGCAGCAATTATTCTAACTATCGTCTAACAAGGACAATACCAAATGGGAGGTCTCTGCCCGGGCCAGCTAAATACCTACCGCCCGACAGGAGTGCTGTTGAGCCACCACTATCTAGGTTAAGTGAATTCTGAACACCAAGCGTTTCCATAACGTATGCAACTTCAGCAACCGATGCGCTATAAACCACACCGATGTAAACTGTTGTGCCTGAAAATCCTATAAAACTTCTTGAGCCTTTACCTTGACGTTTTACTTCACCGTCTCCCCCAAAAACCCGCGATCCATTTGATGTTAGCATTGGCTGACTTGCAATAACAGAATCAACTCCCGTATCACGCCCCCATTCAAGCGACTTACCGACTATTCTCCCTGAACCACCTGAAAAGATAATTGCAGGCACCGTGCTGTAAACATTATTATCAGAGTTAAAATACACCTTGTTTTTGTTCATAAGAAGCGTATCAAATGAATTTTCTTTACCAGTGCATGATGGATAACTAGCTGGGCAGAAGTATGGTCCATTAATGGCGGCAAATGCACCGCTTCGACTGGCGTATGACGAGAGCGACATTACGGGACAGTTGCTTGTGCATGTTCCGTCAGATGCGGTATCAACTATGACTTTTGTTGAACTTAGGTCGGCAGAAACTATATCAACCATATATTCCCCAACAGGGGTTGAGACTTTTTGTCGACTGTACCCTTGTCCCGGAGGAGTATTGTTTGCTTTTACTGACTCTGGAATTTTAAATTCAGCAACAACTTTCTGTTCATGAGACTTGATATCTCTATTAAGTGTGTCCAGCGTGGATGATGCGGAGGAGTAGTTGCGCTGCGAGAGTTGATTTAACACTTGAGCAAATAATTGATCTAGAGATGGGGGTGTTTTATTCTTGTCTTTAAGTTTTAATAGAGACTCATACGTTTTGTATGCTTTTTGAAAAGTGGACTCTATGTTTTTAATCTCAGTTTGAAGTGTGTTATTTCTTACAAATTGATCCTCTGAGGTGAGCTTACTTATTTCAATATCTTTTTGACCTAAAGTCTTTCGTGTTGATTCAAGGTCCGATTTGAGTTGAGCAAGTTTTCTTTCCTTGGCACTCAGTGTTGTTCTGGTTGTGTTAAGAGAAGATTGGATGCCAAACGCGACAATAATGGCAACAAAGACAAAAGTGCCAATAGCAAGTAGCGTTATAATTTTTGAATTTGAAAGTTCATGAAATTGCAATTTCATTACAGTCAGTATACAAGTGGGGTAGATTAATTGTAAAGAATGGTGGCTGGGGGGAGGATCGAACTCCCGACCTCTCGCTTATGAAACGAATGCTCTAACCACTGAGCTACCCAGCCAAGACAAATAATTATATCACGCTTGACAGATTGCATTGAATTGTTATTTTGCTGTATAAATCTTTGCAATAATTTCATCAAGGGGGACTGAATCGATATTAATATCAACCGGTTTGTATTTTGATGTGACTGCCTCCAAAACACGTGGGACTTTATCTTGTGATGTTTTGACTATGTAGGAGTATTCTCCATCTTTCATAACATCTCCAAGTAGCTCAGTGTCGATCTTGACGGGAACTTTATCAAATGTAAATTTTACATATTTTGTTTTGTTATGAATCATCATAAGCTTTTCTAGTGTGTTGTCATAAACTTTAATGCCACGATTGATAATAATGACCCTGTCACAAACCTTTTCAACATCATCCATATCATGGCTTGTGAGCAATAGTGTGACGCCTGATTTGGATTGAATTTCTCTCAAAAACGTTCGAATAGTTTGTTTTGAAACAACATCGAGTCCTATTGTAGGCTCGTCGAGAAAAAGAACTTCAGGATTATGTAAAATTGCTCCAATAATCTCCATTTTCATCCTTTGTCCAAGAGATAGTCTTCTTACCTGAACATCCAAATAATCTTGCACATGAAGCATTAGTGTCAATTGTTTGACTCTAGTTTTATAATCAACGTCTGATATGTGGTATATTTTCCTGACAAGGTCAAAGCTTTGTTTTGGAGTTAAATCCCAATCTAGCCCGTTCTTATTCCCCATAACAAGTCCAATCTTCATTAAAAATTCCCTATCACGCTTAAATGGAATATGACCTAGTACAGTTACCGATCCTGACGAAGGGTACATAAGTCCTGTGAGCATTTTCATAATAGTCGTTTTGCCTGCCCCATTTGGTCCAAGCAATGCAACACTCTCTCCTCGCTTGATCTTAAAGCTAATGGAGTCAACAGCACGGTTTTCTCTATAGGTTGGGAGAAATAGATCGCGTAGAAATTGAGTTGTTATTCTTGATTTATATATTTTGGAGAGACTGTCGACGTTTATGATCATGTTTTGATTATAGCTTACGATGAGGATGAGGTGTAATTGGCAATTGCAATTTTCCAAACTGCCAGTCTTAAAAAGAGCATGAAGATAAGCACAAGAAGGGTCCAGGTAAATAGAAAAATCGGGTCACTCTTGTTGAGTAGAATTGCCACTGGAAAACTAGCCCCAAGCATAACGGGTAGGAGACAGCCAAATGTAAACTTTCCAATTTCTCCAAATCCTTGTAGTGGAATTCTTCTATTTGCGTTACCTTCAAACTCAAGTAGCAACTTAATGATCTTCTTGCTTTCACCCAACCAAATTACAGGAACTGTTGCAATAAATACCAATATATGCAAAATGAGCTGCCCCATAAAAATGACTAATATTCCAAGAATAACGTTTATTGTTGCAAACTCTAGATTTGACCAATTAATTGAGAGACCTATAAGAAGAGTGGGTGGGATCCCATCTCGCATCATTGAATAGAAATACATTCTTTTAATGCTTATGTAAAATAAGGCAGGCACAGGTTTTGTTAAAATTAGATCTAGATCACCTCGGTTAACATCTTGTATAAAGTCATAGAAGTTTTGTATGGTTAAAAACCACCATTGATAATATGAAATTTGACCAATAAGAAAGAAGAATAACATCTCGTCTCTGGAGTATCCTGCGATAGATTTCACATTTGCATACAAAACATGCATGAATACAAGCATTGAACACGTATAGAATACGGTAGAAAATATGCTCATCCAGTTATTTGCCCAGTATGCTGTCTCCTTCTGGAATGTAAAGGCAATATTAGAGCTTAAAATTACCCATCTGTCATATAGCGCCTGTTTAAATACCGATAGCTTCATATCTTTTCAATGACTTATGCCAAAGTGAATTTGAAAATATAGAGAGTGTAACCCCCCAGAACATCGCCACTGCAAGATTGGTTAAGACGTCAGGTGTAATAGTTGGAGTTTGAAGGGCATGAACTGGGCCATAGACCATCCATGGAAACGGTGAAAGTTCAATAATTCTTTTGAAAGGCTCAGGAAAGAGATAGATCGGAATCATGAGTCCTGACAACACGGCAATTATATGATTGACCGAATTTCTAATACCCGTTGCGTCAGGTGAATAAAGAAATAATGTGCCTTGGAGCACATTAAATGAGTAGCTAATCAGAAATGCACATATTAAAAATAATATAAAGAGAATAAGAGACACAAGGGTGCTTGGAGTTTGAAGGGCTAATCCAAGAGTAATTGTTATGAGCGCTATAATGATGTTTATACCATCCTTGCCTAAAGAATTAAAATACATTGCTGGTAATAAATTGTAAGGCTTTAATAGAATATTGTTTATTGCTCCAGATCGAATTGATATGCCAAGTAAACTACCAAACTCTCCCCACTGGCTCATGACTATATTATTAATGCCTGATGCAATTAGAAAGTAAGATGCAAATATCTCTGGTCCTGGGCTGTTTACGGCGCTTTTGGAATAGAGGGACCAAAAAATAATCAAAAAAACAATCTCGACTAACGTTTTTGCGCCTGACGCAACAATTTCATAAGGATATGCAAAAAAACGTATAAAACTAAAACGAAAGATATCAAAATAAAGCATAGTAGCTAGGTATGAAGTCCTAAGTATACACCTGAGTGGATTGTCTTGTCATTAGCGCGTGTGGTATTATCGTGTTTATATGAATATAGTTGCAGACACTACCAAGCCATGTCCAACGTGCGGATTTTTTCCAAATAGGGGTCTTGGGATTGATGCCTTGATAGTTAGGGATAATAGAGTGGTTTTAATCAAGCGTGGCGGCGAACCATACAAGGGATACTGGGCATTACCTGGTGGTTGGGTTGATTGGAATATAACTATTGAGGATACTGTTGTGAAGGAGGTTAAGGAAGAAACTAATCTTGATGTTGTCTCAATGAAGCTCCTGGGCGTGTACGGTGACCCTGACAGACATCCAAGACAAGGCATGACAGCGGTGTATATTGTTGAGGCAAATGGGGAATTAAAAGCAGGCGACGATGCTATTGAAGCTCATTTTTTTTCATTTGACCAGATCCCATCTCAATTGGGATTTGATCATGACAAGTTTATCGAAGTTTACAAAAACACTTATCAAATTTCTGCAGACTCAAGTCGGAGAGGCGGGACTTGAACCCGCGGCCTCCTCGTCCCAAACGAGGCGCGCTAGCCTCTGCGCCACTCTCCGTAAAAATCTATTGTACTGCACGAGCGATCAATTTTCATTTGCAAATGGGCTTAGTCTTCTATTATTCTGATACAATATATTACTCATGAACGAAGTTGAGCTCAAACAATCGTCACGTACAAGACTCTATAGTCGGCTTCTCAAGCGAGTTGTTGATATAATCCTTGCAGTTTCTCTTCTCCTTCTTTTTTCACCAATTGCACTGATTGTTGCCATTGCTATTAAGCTAAACTCACCTGGTCCAATACTTGCAGACACACCAAAGCGTGTTGGATATAAAGGGGAGTTATTCAATTTTCATAAATTTAGATCCATGTTCGTTAATTCGCATTATATTTTGCGAACTGATGCAAGATTTAAAAAACTCTACGAAGAATATAAGAAGAATAGTTTTAAACTTACGCAGGACCCAAGAATTACGTCTGTCGGAAAAGTCATTCGCAAGTACTCGCTTGACGAGCTACCTCAATTTATTAATGTCATCAGAGGAGAGATGAGTATCGTTGGTCCTCGAGCTTACTATCCTGACGAGCTTGAGGAACAACAAAAAAAATATCCTCAAACACGTCCAATGGTAAAGAAAGTACTTTCAGTACGCCCAGGAATTACAGGCTTATGGCAAGTTTCGGGACGTTCAGAAGTTAATTTTGACAAACGTATTGCAATTGATGCATATTATGTCGACAATATATCTTTCATGCACGATGTTATAATAATACTAAAGACTCCTTGGGCAATGATATCTGCTAAGGGCGCTGTCTGACATATATATATGAAATTCTATAATCCAATGCGTAGGCGCAAATTGCATCATAGTAAGAAAGCAAATCATAGAAAGAAACTATTAGTTTTTATCTTTGCTATTCTTTTTCTTGGATATTTCCTCATATATCGTCCCGCTACACGAATAAAAGCGCAGGCCACGAAAACAAAAGTTGCAGCAGATAAAGTCAAGGCGGCATTTGTTCTAAATGATATAACCCTTGTTAATAAAGAGATGAAAGTGTTTGAGGGTGAGTTTACTCAGTTACAAAAGGAATCAGAGACAATATATTGGATGAGATTTATTCCAATTCTTGGAGGCTATGTCGGTGATTATCGTCATGGAATAGAAGCGGGAGACGCACTCATTGACGCAGGGAAGCAAGCAATTGCCGCAATAGAGCCACACGCAGATCTGATTGGTTTTAAAAAAGGTGAGGGATCATTTGCGCAAAAACCAGCTGAGGACAGAATTCAAACTGCTGTTCTTGCTCTGGACACCATAGTTGCAGATACCGATGAGATAGCTGTTAAGGTTGATGTAGCCCGGGAGCACATAGATAAGATTAATGTAAACAGATATCCAAATAATTTCGGCGGGAGGCCAATTAGACCACGAATTCAACAACTTGTCGATGCTTTCGATGGTGTCGCGACACTTTTTGTTGAGGCAAAACCGCTTATCAAAAAATTACCTGAGATTATGGGTACTCGTGAAGAGAAAACCTATATAGTGTTATTTCAAAATGATAAAGAGCTTCGCGCAACAGGAGGGTTCTTAACAGCATACGCAATTTTCAAGATTGATAAAGGTAAGTTTAAGGTTCAAGAGTCTAAAGATATTTATTCGCTTGACGACTCAATTCGCAATCATCCAGTTGGGCCTAAGGAAATTCTCACTTTTCATAAGGGTGTTTCAAAGTTTTATATAAGAGATAGTAATTTATCTCCAGATGTTCCAACGTCCGTTAAGCTATTTGAGTCGCTATATCAAAATAGTAGCGCCAAGCTTGATTATGACGGTATTATTTATGTGGATACACACGTGTTGGTTGCGACGCTTAAAATCCTTGGAGATACAGAGGTGAGAGGAACTCGGTTCTCAGCTGAAGAGGATAAGCGTTGTGACTGCCCACAGGTCATCTATAAGCTTTTGGATGAAATTGATAGACCTGTACAATACATTAAAACCGATAGAAAAGGAATATTAGGTGATCTTTTATATGCACTTATGCAAAAGGCACTTGGGTTTTCCCCATCTCAATACTGGGGACCTCTCTCTCAAGAGTTATTGAGAGATCTGGATGAAAAACATATTCAGGTTTATCTTAAAGATGAATCCGCACAAAAAGCCATTGAGACTATTGGGTATGGTGGAAGAATTAGGCCATATGATGGTGATTATTTACATATAAATGATGTTAATTTTGCAGGTGCTAAGTCAAATTTGTTTGTGACACAGTCTGTCACGAGCAAAACTACTATTAACAACGATAAAACAGTCGACAGGGAAGTTGTTATAGAATATAGAAATCCATACCCTCCTTCAAATTGCAATCTTGAGGCTGGACAGCTATGTATTAACGCCGTTCTTCGCAACTGGCTAAGAGTTTATACCCCAAAAGGTTCTAAGTTAATCCAGTTTTCTGGATCTGAGAAGAAGGCCCGATCATATGATGAGCTTGAGAAGACTGTATTTGAGGGATTCTTAAGAGTGTCACCAATGGGAAAGTCGATAGTTACTATCAAGTACAGGCTGCCATTTAACGTTGAAAGTGATGATGATTACAAGCTTTTTATTCAGAAACAAGGAGGAACAGAAGGTAACAAATATACAATCTTGGTAAATGACAAAAAAACCGAGACAAATCTAACTAAAGACTACGAGTTGAAGCTTCAATAATTTACAATGCGCCATTCATTAAACGATGAGGGCTTAGTTTTGAAAAAAATAATACTTGGCGAGCGAGACGTCCTCTTGACTCTTCTCTCCAAAACTCAGGGGAAATTAATAGTAAGAGCTTATGGGGTTAAAAAAATAACTAGTCGACGCATCTCACACCTTGAGACTGGAAATTATATTAAGTTCTCGCTAACTAAAACAGGTAGTCGACTAGCTCTTGGTGAGACAGAGCTTATGTGGGGATATTCACTTATTAAAAGTTCAAAACATAAAATGGAACTTCTCTATTTGCTCTTCATAATATTGAATAAAATTCTACCGGAAGAGCATAATGAGCAGATGACATTTGATCTTGTCATTTCATATCTTAAGGAATTGAATAACAACAAGGTTGTAGCACCAGATGGGCTTGACGTAACACTAAAATCATTACTTATGTCACTTGGGTATATCGATCAAAAAACAGCAAGTCTTCCTTTATTTAATCCAGTCACATTTGTCGAGGAGATGACGAATCAAAAAGTTCAAAAGTCATACCTTAAGTAAGCTTTTCAAGATCTGTATCCTTGAGGGATTCAACAAGAGTTTTAATTTTTGATACACTTGTTTTTTTGGTCACAAGTAATACATCTGGGGTATTAACTATCAGGAAATCATTTAGATCAATGCCAACTATTGTTTTTTCATCTTCGTGATTGAAAACGAGCGTATCTTGTGAATCTTTAAGGTGTACGTTACCACGAGTTACATTGGCAGTTTTAGAATCTTGCAAAGCCTCCTTAAGTTGCTCCCATGCACCAACATCGCTCCAACCAAAATCAGATGAAATTACAATTGCATCGTTTGGATCAACGTGCTCTATAACGGCATTATCAAAGTGAATTTTCTCAAGCGTTGGGTAAATTTCCTGTAATACACTTTCATATGATGGTGTATCAATTGCATCATAAATTATTTTGAGTTGTCGAAATAATTTTGGGGCATGAATCTCAAACAATTTCCATAAATATGTTGATGTTACTAAAAAGTATCCTGGATTCCAGACGTGCTTGCCAGTTGCAAAATAGCTATTTGCTGTTTCGGGATCAGGTCGATATTTCCATCCTTTAAACTTGTAGAAAGGAATATCTGAGTTCGTTTCAATTTGGCTACCAATCTTGATCCATCCTAAATTAGTTGAGGCAAATCTTGGTTGTTGGCCGAAAAATACAATTTTATTTGGATTTTCCTTTATATAAGCCTCTCCAGCGTAGAGCATGGCACGAAACTTAACCTCATCCTTTACAAGGTGGTCACTGCCCCAAAGTATTGCTATGGGTTCGTCTTTGAACTTTTTAGCAAATAGTGCCGCCACAAGTCCAACTGCAGGTCCGACGTCGCGCATGACAGGTTCTAGAATTAAATGAGATTCCTTTAAATCTGGCACTTGATCTATAAGATCGTTCTTATAGTCAGCACCAGTTGAGACGTAGATATCATCAAAAGAAAACTCTGGAACAAGACGATCAATTGCTAGCTGAAACATGGTCTTTTGGTGAATATAGCTTCTGAATTGTTTAGGCGATTTGCTCCTTGAGAGCGGCCAAAGACGAGTGCCTGTTCCTCCTACAAAAATTACTGCTTTCATACCGATTTATTTTGTAATTGTTTGGAACCTATTTATAAATAATGATAAGGAAAATTTGGAGAGGTGAGCCGATGTGTACTTTTTCATATTATCCTGAAAAGTGTATGCAATTGTATCGAACTTTTCAATCGCAGATTTTATAGATTTTAGGCTGTTGTCCTCAACTAAAATACCTGTTTTATTGTCTAAGACTGTCTCAATTGCTCCACCCTTTTTATAAGCAATAACTGGGCAGTTGAAAAACTGAGACTCGAGAGAGGTATATCCAAAGTCTTCTTCCTGCATCATTATTGTTGCTCTTGCAGTTTGATAATATTTTGATAATTCTTCATCAGTGATGAATTTTTTAAAAAAAATATTTGATCCAGCCAAGCTCTTGAGTTTTTCCTCTTGGCTTCCAGTTCCAACAATCAGAAGTGTGTTTTTATACAGCCTATTAAAGGTTCGAATAATTGGCTCGATATTCTTATATGGCTCGAGTCGTGAAACAACAAGATAAAATGATTCTCTTTTAAGTTTTTTGTTGCTATATCTACTCCAATAGTCTGTATCAAATGGTGGATAAACAACATCGCCGTCAAGATCATAATATTTATTTAGCCGTTTTTTTATTTCATTTGAGATTACAAAATAGCGATCGGGTCTTTTGGATGCTATTCTATCCCAGCGTTTTAGGTAATTAATATAGGGACCAGCAAAAATGTTTAAGAAGCCAAGGCTGCGGCGTGTTTTTGTCTCGTGCCATAGATAGCGAGTTGGTGTTAGTAGGTAGCAGACGTGAAGTGTTTCTGGCCTAGTTATAACGGCCTTGGCAAAAGATGAAGTAATACTTATAACTATATCGTACCCCTTAAAGTCAAATGATTCAAATGCATATGGGTAAAAAGGTGAAGAGAGAATTCTGTTTGTTTTGATAAATTTAGGAAAGTTTTGCATAAACGATTGTTTGATTTTAAGATTTTTTGCCCATGGTGCTTTTTCTTCATCATAGTATGAAGTAAAAAACTGGGCATTCGGGTATTCTCTAAAAAGTGTTAAAAGTATTCTTTCAACACCACCCCATTTATCAATCCAATCATAGATAATTGCAATTTTCTTCATGTTAATTCAGTATCATTTTATAAATGCCATACGTCGTGTTTCCCATCGCTCCAAATGAAAACTGATTAATTACTGAACTATTAATACATTCTGCGTCAGAACGAATCGGGTTATTTTCTAAAAATTTACCAATTGTATCTTTCATCGATAGAGTCTCCATAGGATCAAAAAAATATTGATACTTGTTGCCAACTAGCTCTTTAAACACAGGAATGTCTGACAAGATAACCGGGCATTTAAAATGATTAGCCTCAATAATAGGAAGACCAAATCCTTCAGTTAATGATGGTTGAACGAGTGCTAGTGCATTTTTATAGAAAAACACTCGGTCTTCAAGTGTTGCGTTAAAGTGGAAAAGAATTGACCTATTATTCTCAACAGCCTGTGCTAGCTCAACAATCCTGGATGCAAAAAAATCTTTTGGACCGGCAAGAACGAGTTTTACATTTGTATCAAGCATGCTAAATGCGCTAATTAGTCTCTCAATATTTTTATGGGGGTAAAAGTTTCCTAGGCGAACTATAAATGGGTCTTTATAAATACTTTTCAATGTATTATTCGATTTGCTGGTAAGAAGACCTTCATCCACACCTTCGTATGTGACTGTTATCTTTTGTTTATTTGTCTGTTTAAAGCGTTTTAATATTTGGTCACAAACTGCTTTACTTGGAGTTATGATATGGGCAGCCTTGCTTATGCCCCAATAGAGAAGAAACTTATATGCGTTGTATTTAAATTCATATGCAAGAGGATGTAGTGTTGTTGCTTGTCCGGTTTTAAAGTCAAGAGGCGTAAGATCGTGTATCGTAAGAACGAATGGTCGGGTATAGAGAATAGGATAACTAAAGTAAGTAAAATGCATGAGGTCAAGATTGTATTTTGAAATAGTTTTAAAGAATGATACTTGTTCGTTAAAACTGTGCCATCGAGCATAAGTCTCGACAATAGTAACGTTTGAGAGAGATATACTTTTGGCTATTACCTTTCTGCCATTTGAGTCTGTAAAAAGATACAATTCAAATTGATTCTTTTCGAGTGGCAAATTTCGCAATAAATTTTGAATATAAATACCAACTCCGGTCTCATTAATAAGTCGACAGTCAATTCCAATTCGTTTCTTTTGCATGGAATTATAATTTGGCTTTTAAATCAATGAGAAAATAGATAAGGGAGTTGACAAAATTGGGATAATTTTTCGCGTAATGTTTCTTGTAAAAAATCTTCATAGCGTTGTAAAAATGATATCGAGTTTTAGTCTGTGTTTCTTTAGTTGATTTGAGTCCACTCTGATGTTTTAGATGAAGTATGACAAATTCGGGATAATAAATCACTTTCAAGTCTCTCTCTTTAATTCTATATGCTAAGTCAATATCCTCTCCATACATAAAGAAGTTCGTATCAAATCCGTGCAAGGTTTTATAGAGTGCAGTTGGCATTAGGAAAAAGGCACCCGCAGGACAGTCAATTTCGTGTATATGTGAAAGGTTCATGTGTGTTAAATGATAGCCACCAAAAATTCGATTGAGAGGAGTTTGGGCAGTTAGTCTTTCTAACCCGCTAAAAAAGCAAAACGATCGCCAAATTGTTGGGAAGCCTCTATGAGAAGCTGGATCTATTGCTCCATGTGGAAATCGAACCTTAACAGTGAGCAGACCAACGTCTTGGTTCAATTCGATATACTCTATAAGTGATGAAAAGTTTACATTCTCAATTAATGTGTCGCTATTAAGTAATAGCGTGTAAGAGTACTTGGCTCTTTTTACTCCTTGGTTGTTGGCAGCGCCAAATCCAATATTCTTTTTATTACTGATTAGATATATTGGAACCTGAGACCTCTTAATATATGATTTTATCGAAGATGTAGACGTGTCAACCGATGCGTTATCAACAACAATTATCTCGCTTTTAAGTTTTTGATCCCGAGACAGGGCGTAGTTTAGAGATTTTAGACAATCAAGAGTTAATCTCTCTGTGTTATAAGAAATTATTATTACGGATAAACCTTTTTGAAGATTATTATTCATACGTGAAGTTGTGTTATCTAAACCATGCTGCTCGACCAAGTCTATAGTTAGGTTCTTTATTTTGTCTGCTGCCAATCACTTTAGCGGGTACACCTCCGACAATCGTGTATTGGTCAACGTCCTTTGTAACTACTGCCCCAGCGGCTATGATTGCTCCAGTTCCAATAGTTATTCCAGGTAGAATAATTACGCGCGGTCCAATAAATACATAGTCGCCTATAATGACATCCTGTTTTACTACCTCTTCAATTGCAGCAAAGTGAACGCTTTCTGTATTGTGCTGACTGTTATAGATCATGACACCACTTGCAATATCTACATGATTGCCAATCGTAAGATCGGCCCTTCCATCAAGCGTAACAAACTCACCAATTATGCTATCTTTGCCTATTACAATGTTGTGAGGATTATAAAATCGCGCGTACATGTGAATGGTTGATCCATTTCCAATTTTCATACCAGCAATTCTGTAAAAAAATCGTCTTACGTGATGAATTGGAAAGGCTCCAATGCAGTGTAATATGTATACCTCAAGCTCCATAATAATTGAATAGAGTCTAAAGAACCCTCTATTAATAAGTTCCAAAAACGTTAATGTTTTGCCTGTTTTATCTTTCATCTTGATTTTGTAGCTTGAGTAAGAACATCAAGAGTTTCTTGTCCACACTTGCTCCAGGTATACTTTTTAACTTGTTGTCTGCCACGGGCAATAAGCTCTTTTCGTATTGTAGCATTACTAATAACCTTGTGTATAACTTTAGCGATCTCATCTTCATCTTGCGGGTCAAAATATAAGGCGGCAGATGCGCCAATTTCGCTTAAAGCCCCTGTGTTTGATGCAACAACAGGGCAATTAAAGTACATCGCTTCAAGCATGGGGTATCCAAACCCTTCATAAAGCCCCGGTAAGACTACGAGCGATGCATGTTTATACAAGCTTTTGAGAGCCGAATCATCAACAAAACCTGTAAATAGAACACTTGTATCCAGTTTCAGATCTTGAACCATGTTAAATACGTCATCATAAAGCCATCCCTTCTTTCCTACGATAACGAGTTGGTATGATGTGTCCTTTTCTCTTAAAATTGAGAAAGCTTTTAATAATTTTGGAATATTCTTTCTTGGTTGAAGCGTGCCGACAGTTAGGAGGTAAGGCTTATGTATATTTTCAGGTAGTCTTGAGTCATGACCTGTTGTCTCGAGTGACACTCTAAACCCATTGGATATAACAGATAATTTTTTACCCGGAATATTGTAATATTTCCGTGCGTCTTTGGCTGTATTTTCAGATACACAGATAACATGGGTTGATGAGTTGGTAGCATGTCGTGTCCAGTTGTTGAGTTTGTATAAGTCTTTTTGTAAGAATTCATTTGGATAGAATATGTAACCCAAGTCATGTAATGTGACTACGGTTGGGACAGGACAAAAACGCGGGATGTAGTGTGCTGGTGAGAAAAATACATCAATTCCACGACGGAGGTATAAATCAAAGGGAAGAAATATTTGTGACCAGCCAAACTTGCCATTTACTACTCTGTACTTAAAGTATTTATTTTCTTTTGGCATGTGACTCTTTGGGGATTCTTTAAGATAGACCGAAAAAATAAGATTTTGATTACATTTCTTATTAAAGAAACTAAGAAGTTCGTAGGCATATACGGAGACGCCAACTCTAGACTCAACATTCGCTTCGTTGCCATCCACACCAATATGTATCATGATAGTGTTGTATTTATAACTTTTACAAAGTCATCTTTGAAGCGTTTTAAAGAAAACATTCTAGAAGTATTGAGAGATTGTTTCTTTAGTTTTGCTCGTAGCTGACTATCGCTAATTAGACAGCGTATCGCCTGTTTTATCTGACCTGAACTTGTTGGATCAAAAAGCAAACATGTATTTTTACCAATTTCTCCAAGTGATGAGTTAGAAGAGCACGCACATGGTGCTCCCATCATCATGGCCTCCACCAGTGGATATCCAAATCCTTCATATAAGGAAGGCATTATAAATCCATAAGTTTCTTTGTAAAGTTGGTACAGATCATTATCTGGCACAAATCCTAGAAATTTAATTGAAGGTGTTACTCGTTTACTAACGTCTCCCCACCCTGATGGGCCAATTATAATCAAGTCAACATTGCTTGGTTTGAGTTCTAGAAAAGCTTCAACTAATTTGGAAATGTTCTTTCGTGGCTCAAGTTTGCCAACTGTCAATAGGTATGGTTTGATAATACCATATTTTGATAATACATTTTCAGAAGACTCTCTTATGGTTGGAGGGTTAAATCCTGGATAGACTACTGAAATTTTACTCTTTGGAATATTTAGTATTTCTACCAAGTCAGATGAAGTGCTTTTTGAATCTGCCACAATACTATTGCTCTCTTTTTTGACCCAGCTCAAACGTCTTTTCTGGGTCTTGACAATATTTGATCGAAGCGTAAGGTTTCGAATATTAAAATCGTACTTTTGAGTTGAAGTCTCTGGATATTTATAGACAACCAGATCGTGCACAACGGTCATTTTCTTGGACCTCTTCGTTGGTGGTTCCGTCCAGTCTGATGTTATGAAAAGATCGATATCACCAATAAAATTCTCAATTGGGGTAATGTGGAGTCTGTTCCATAAGACATCAAGAGCGATTGGAGGTAGGGAAAAGTAATTCACAGGTTTGTTCTCAAGTAGTCTTTTGATATCATCTCCTAGATTGCCACGAAGTGTTGATAAGAAATAGCTGTATTCATGTGTTGAATCTAGCTCCAGTGCTTGGATTAAGTTGCTTGTATATCGAGCAACACCACTGCCTTGATAGACTATCTGTGATATATCAACAGCTATTTTCATGATGACTTCATCTGCAAATAGACCCGTTCAAGCTTTTGAGCTATTCTTGAATATTCATATTCCTCCTCAACAAGCGCTCGAGCAGCTTTTCTTATCGAAAGAAAGAGTTTTTTGTCTTCTAGAATTTGGACAGCTTTTTTAGCAAATTCAGCAGGGGTTCTTGCTATAAGGCCATGCACTCCGTCTTTGATGTTGAGTCCTGCGACGCCAGTTTTTGATGATATGACTGGTAAGCCAGATGCCATTGCCCCTAGTATTTTCAGTCGAGTGCCACCTGGTCCTTCAAGAGGTGCGATAAACACTGAAGCCGTTGCATATGCCTTTTTCACTGCTGCAATACTATCTTTATCAAGATCAACGATATCGGCTTTATGATTTGTAAGGTGTTTGAGCTTCTCTTTGGCATATTGACCAGCTATTATGCATTTTGCATTTGGAATCTTTTTTAGTATTGCTGGAAAGACCTGCTTAGCAAGTATTTCAGCTCCCTCAACATTTTGAAGCCAAAGAAAATTGGCGACATAGAGGAATATTGGTCTTGGATTTGACTTTTTTTGCTTATATAAGTCCATTAAATCTTCACCAGCAGCATTTGGAATTATCTCAACATGTAGATCGGGTATCAGTTTTCTCATTTGATCACGATCTTCTGCAGAGACAGCCCCTACTCGATCAGCCTTTTGCCAGTACATTTTTTCCCAATACTTTAATTTGAATATGTCGATCTTAAGAATTTGAGGAGCAAGGGGAATTTTTAAGTTCTGAATAAAATGTTGATATACCATATATTCGATTGTTTGCTCAACTAAAAGAACTGGGACCTTAGTTTGGGGAATAAGTGGCATTACGTAAAATGTTTCAGCATGAATGAGATCAATCTCGTTGTGTGCCAGTATCTTTCTAATAGTCTCCTTTGCCTCAGGAGCATAATTTCTAGCCACAACAAATGGCTGTCCGCCAATAACACTTTTGAGTATATTTGAAATCGTCCAAGGAGTTTTTGATCGTTGGCATGGGTAGATTTCCTTACAATATTTCTTGAGGTGAGCGATGTGTTCTTTTTCAGATTCGTTCTTTATAAGACCGACCAAGTGAATTTCATGTCGAATACTCAATTGTTTTATTAGGTTATACGATCTAATCTGTCCCCCAGATGAGGGAGGATAAGGTAGATAGGGTGTGAGCATTAGTATTTTCATTTATTAAGATTAAGAATAAATGCATTTTTTGACCTAAATACAACTTGATACTGCTGTTCAAGCGTAGCTGCATAATCTGCATTTGAAGTTACTATATAATCAACTCCAGCATTCTTAAGTTCGAAGTCTCCGTTGTCAGTAGTTGGTATTCCTGCTCGATTTGATAAGTACAGTAAGATTGGATCGCCTTTCGTGTCAGTTGCAATCATATCGGATTCTTGTGTTAACGTCTCAATTATTTTGGCAATTTGGGCGCTACCTTGATTTTTTACAAAGTGAGGCTTCGTCTCATTAAAACTAACAAACAGTGAAAATGCAAATATAGCACACAAGAGCATGAATGATGCAAAATTTATCGTGAATTCCCTTTTAGTGGACAAGATGAGGCCAACTCCTGTCCCGAAGTAAAGAGCGAGAACCGGGATAAAGAACGATTGAAAAGATAAGTGTGCAAAGTGTTCGCCTGGGAAAAGCAATACACTTACGAGCGCGCTTATTGCAAACCAGTGAAATATATTTGATTTTTTGTATTTCCTAAACATTCCACTGATGACAAATGCAATACCCATGGTCCCAAGGATAAGGTTTATGAGTCTCTCTTGAATAAGTATGGTAAAGAATTTTCTCTGAAAGAAAAGTATTCCAGTTTGTTCAACTACATTTTCGATGTGTGTTGTCCATATGGGCAATGGTAAGAGTTGAGGAAGTGTTCCAAGTGCAAAATTAATAATAATTGTCGGGATTAAGGTAACAAGTAGATAAAGGAGGATTTTTGAAGAATGAAGTATTTCGATTGAGTATTGTTGGTAGGCCATATATAGAATTGGCAGAATAAAAACAATCATGATGGGATTTGTC
>CAYNEP010000002.1:0-21753 GCA_964396255.1 uncultured Gammaproteobacteria bacterium
CCTGATGCATATAGATTCAGGCTCCCACCATCACGAGGTGAGTTAAGAGAATTTTTTGCTGATACGATAGTTGCTCGATGGGATCATGGTATTCACAGAGCACACATGCGTATTGTAACTAATTTGGTAGTTGGACACGCAATACGACTTCTTGAAAGTAGATCTGCATCAAGAGGAGCTTTCGCCTCGCAACAACTCCTATCGCTTGATTTTGATCCGCACAAACATGGTCGTCTTGCACAACTTGTTGACGCTCACAGAGACTGGCTTGATGATGGTCACATCGTCGAGATTTGTGGTAAGACTAAAAAGGGAAAACCTAAATTGGCCTTGCACGTTGGAAATCTATTTGAAGCAATACAAAGTGGCCGAGTCAAATCGCGAAGTTTTAACATGAGTAGGGGAGGGTGGATTACATGTCCATTTCCAGACCATATAGACTCAGACCCATCATGCCATGTAAGACTTGGAAATGGATTTCACTGTTTTGTGTGTGGTAAAGGGGGCACTATCAACCCAGCGTCAATACCCGAGGGTATTATTATCCAAGATATCCCAGCCACACATTCAGGACGCAGAAGAATAAACCAACTCTTTGATGCTGATAAAATTCCAAATGATCATTATGAATCTCTTGAATCAATTCAATCATTGCTTGAGCAAGAATTTCGCGCAAGTCCGGCAGTAGGATATTTAATGCAAGAACGAGGCATAGATCCTGAAATTGCGGCACATTATGGTGCTGGATATGCTCAGGGTACCTCAACAATACGAAAGCTTATTGCAAACGGATTTACCGCAGAGCAGCTAATACATTACGGAGTGTTGTTTAAAGATAGAAATGATAAAGCACGCGCAACACTAACGCACATGGTTACATTCCCACTGACCGTAGGGCATCGGCCAACAAGTGTTTATGGACGAGCAATAGGCCAGGTTGATAAAAAATTCAGACATAGAAAATTAAGCAAACAACACTCTGGCATTCCTCATGGGATATTTAATGAACAGGTTCTTAGCAACTTAGCATATGATGAAGTCATTATCGTCGAGGGCATCCTAGATGCACTCACATTGATTACAAGAGGTGTTCCAAATGTAGTTGCAATCATTGGGACAAACAATCATTTTGCACTTCAACAGATAATCGCATCGGGTAAAAAAATAGCTGTTGCACTTGATAACGACAAGGAAGGTCGTAGGTTGTCTAAGAGAATCAGGCGAGAACTATTACCAGAGCTAGGCTACACGGGTGAGACTAGAAATTATACAACTGACTTTCTAAAACAAAATATAGTACTAGCTGCATATAAAGACTTCAATGCAATGCATACTAGCACACGAGGGGATACGTGGAACATTTAAGGCTTGAGAACTAGTATTGTTTGTACAATACAATCTTTGCTTTCTTCTTGTGATCTTCAATCCATTTTTGGATTTTAGCGCCCATTTTATCTTGCATAAGCTGCTCTTTAGCTTGAGCACGGATTTCTTTTTTATCGGCATCCTTTGGGATTACTTGTTCGTTTTGTTTTAAAAATGCGTCTACCTCTTTGTCTGTGACCGTAACACCTTTGCCCGCCATCTTCTCAAGCATTTTCTGTATTCTGATCTGCTTTTTTAGGGTCTCTTTTGTAAGTCCCTTTGACAAAAGAGCCTCATCTAAGCTCTGTCCTGATCCAGCTAGTGATTTCTCGATATCTTTAAGTTGCGCATCAACCTCTTTTTCAGAAACCGTCACTGAATTTTTTTTAGCTTCTTGCAAAATAATTGTTTCTGTTACAAGTGCATCAACAGCCTGCTTACCAGATTGCTTTTCAAGCTCGCTGATGACTCGAAGACGAGAGATCGACTCTCCGTTTACGATTGCTGCAGTTAGATTCTTTCTTGCAAAGATGATAATGCCTGACAGAACAATGAGCCCAATGATCAAAGGAATCATATTTTTTTTTGTCTTTGGTGTTTGGTTTGTGGCTGCTGGAGCGATGACATCTGTTGACTCAACAGGCTCTGGCTTGTTTACTTTCTTTTTAGCTGGCGTTGTATTTTTTGGCATATTACAACTATATCATACTTTTTTTCATATGACTCAGACAAACATAAGCCTTACATAGTATTAGCTATCGTAACGAAGATTGGGGGAGAAAATTAGTTAAGTGCGCTACTGACTGCTACACGACTTACCCATATTATTGATCACAACCGACCTATCCTGCGCATTTATCTTATCATCAAGCACGATATCAAATTGCTCAAGCACACCGGCTGTAACGCTTTCAGACTGTTTTAAGAATCGTACATAGTCAAGTGTATTCACACTACAGTTGCCATCAAAATCAGATGCATCAACATACGTCTCGGGCTGCGCATCAGCGCCAGAATCATCAATGCTTACCTTATATCTCATGCCGTTATTGCCAGCAATACTACCAACACCACACTCCTGTGTCTGGCCATCCTCATAATTAACAGTACACTTTATATCATACGTGCTACTCTCCAGGATAGGGGAGGTGAGCAGCTTTGAGAACACATCATTTGTTTTGGCAGACTGCCCAGGCCCAACTGTTCTGTCAATCTTTCTTGAGTCGCAATTATTTGACGCATCACACAAGTCGATAGATACAGATTCAACCGTCTTTGAATCTGAATTATTCTCAATACTCATTGAGTATCCAATACTTGCACTTTGCGCACCAGCTCCACCACCAGCATTTTGTGTCCGACCACAAAGTGCATCAAGCATTTCTGGAAGCTGAGCTAAGAATGGCTCTAACCCATTGTGAACACGTCCACCAGCTGCTGGTATACCACCACCCATGCCCTCGGCTCCAAGTAAGGCTACCGAATGATCAGCACCACCCGTACCAAACACATACGGTTCGCCACCACAAGCAGTCCTATATGCGGCAATATCACCACCAGTATACTTATCAGCACATGCCTGAACATTTTCAGTAAAATTCCTCCTACCAGGGCTGTCATCAAAGTCTAAAGGATCACACCCAGAAAGCACCCGACCGCCTGTGTGGAATGTACACTGAAATCCTGCAGCATCTCGAACTGATGGAATACCGTCTGAGATAAACACTTTAATATCTGCGCCATTACTTCTTATAGCATCAAGTGCAGCGTTTATATTTGTCCATCTCTTTGGTGGCACATTAAAGTTAATCGTGTTTCGAGCACTTCCACCAGCCTCAACACGTCTATTGAATGTATCATATGATATGGTAACCTCATCATCTGGATGTGCGTCAAAATAGTTATCTAAAGCAGTTGAAATACCTCCCAAATTCGCTCTTTGCGTCATAGAGTTGTCGATCAAGAAATAAATATCCTTTTTACATACTGGTGGTGTTGGAGTAGGGGATGGGGAAGGCGTCGTTGGCGTTGGTGTCAGAACAGTTGGAGTAGGGGATGGGGGAACAACCGTTGCGGTTGGCGTAACCGTTGTTGGAGTTGGTCCCGAAACACAGCCTCCTGATGTTGTAACTGACTGCGTATGTCGCTCTTCATGTCGCTCGCTCCCTGTACCCTTCATAAAGAAGTAGTGAATCGTCACAACCATCCGTCCTGACAATACACTACCAATAAGTCCCTGTCGGTCATACATACCTTGTTTAAAACTTGGGTTATGAACAGTAACAGCAACGTCAGGCTGGCGTCTAGGATCAAAGTTAATCTGTACTCGCTCATTTTTATCACCAATCTCAAATGGAATAGTCAAATCTCCACTTTTTCGTCTAGTATTTTCGTCTATCGTCAGTAACACTGGCCCTCCAACGGGTCCAACTTCAATTTTATAGATATGTGGATCTTGTACCTGCTGAAATGACGCTTCACAAATACCTCCCGTTGCCATAAATCGCTCTGATTTTAGCGTTGGCTGTGGCAAATGTCCGGGATCGTCCCCACCACAATCTGCTGCATTCACGCATGTGAGTGTCCATCCATATGAATATGTCCCACACCCTGTAGGAAGTCCTGTAATGGTTGCGCTTGACCCACCACTTCCAGGCCCAAACGTTGAAACAACTCTATATTTTGAAGAATCGAAATTAAGCGTAACAGTTGCCGGATCACCAATTTTATATGATCGCCCAGCACGATATCCCGCTTCAGTATTGTCAGTGCCACAGCAATATTCACCTGAAATTGGTCCGCCAGCTGAAATTATACCGTTGCTTGAAAAGTTACCCTGTGCGCCCGCTGTGTTTCGTATTGACCAGCTGCTCACTCCATCGGGAACTTGGATCTCACGACCGCTTGAGTTAACAAATTTGACAGATGCTGTTGTTTGAAATGTACACGACCCACCTGTTGGCTTAGGCACAACCCCACCGCCTGGTCCACCAACTCCACCTGAACAAACCCCACTCACACAGCTTCCTGATTGGCACTGAGTGGGAAGCGTACACTGTGAACCACCTGGTAATCTGCCTGACCCGCCACCAAACGTACTTGTTGGTGCCTGAACACTTGAACATCGGCCACTCGTGCAGTTTCTTGAGGCACACTGTGCATGATTAGTACATATCGCACCCGCCGGTTGTCCTGGGCTAAATCCACCACCTGACGAGTTTGGGTCGAAACACGTCCTTGTTCGCGAAGAACACAAAAGATGAGATTTGCAATCAGCATCAGACGAGCAAGCCTGTCCAATATCACGTTTTACCACATCTACCTTTGGTGTCCCACCAGAACATGAGTTTCTACTGCTAGAGGGGACGCATGTACGACTCCTTAAGTCACACTGAAGCTCAAAACGAAGATCAGAATCAAGTCTATTACAATCGCTGTTACATCCGCACGACCCACCACAATTTGACTTTGCCCCGCCAGTGCATGAAGCTGCACTTGATGATGTGTTGAGGGCTTGTTTATCTGCAACTCGTGTGCCCACAATGGAGCCCACAACCATAAAAACTAGAGATGCAATTGCAAGTGTTAACCCAAGATCACCTCGTTGTGATTTCAGACGGGAATTAGATGTCATCTACATTGATAGTAACAAAAAGATTTAAACAATTGCAAGGGGTAGAGAAGGGGAGTATGCAAGATAATTAACGACTGCACGACTTGCCCATGTTATATAGAATCACCGAATGATCTTGAGCGTTTATTTTATTATCAAAAATGATATCACAAGCATCTGATGTTACGCTCACGCCTGTTTCTGATTGCTTGAGACATCGTACAAAATCGAGAGCATTAATAGAACAATTATCATCAACGTCAGATGCATCAACATATGACTTTGGCTGTGAGTCAATGTCTTGGTCGTCAACTGTCACCTTGTATCTCACGCCGTTATCACCATTAATACTTGCAACACCGCACTCCTGCGTCTCCCCATCTTCGAATGTAATGAGACATGAAAGTTCATACGTGCTATCTGATGTGATAGGGGAGTTTGAGAGAGATGAAAATGAATCGTTTGTTGTTTTAACTTGTCCTGGATTTATCATCATCTCAATCGCGCGACTTGCACATGCTCCTGACTCATCACATAAATCAAGAGAGATTGACTCAATACCCCTTGAGGTTGACTGATTCTCAATACTCATCGAGTATCCAACGGTCACAAATTGTCGCTCGATACGCCCATTATCTTCACCAGGCTCAGCGCAGGCATTCTCAATAATTGCATCTATGTCTTGAACAATACTTGCAAAACCATTCTTATAAATCTTACCAGCTTTTCTCATGACTTCCTCAATGCGGGTTCCATCTTGTTTTTCAACCATATATGAGTACTGCGCACTACGGTCCATTTGACTTAAGGTTTGGTTGAGAGCATCTTGATACGATTTATCTTCACAATAGGCAGCAACTCCTCGACATTGACTTGCGCCGATTGGGTAGTTAACTCCCTGAATCAGACATCCATCTGCATATGACTTACTCCGATCAGCACCACTACAGTTACCACGACCAGACATACATAGAGAATTATTAAACACACAATACACCCCATCCTTCTGATACGCATCAACAACTGACGGAACCCCATCTGATACAAAAATCATATTTGGTCCACAGCCAGTTTTGAGGGCTTTTCCGATATTAGTATATCTGTTGAGGTTTCCACCAATCTCAGGACGATTATCAACATAATTTGGAAATTTGTACCCATTTGCGCTACTTAACACACCCTCGCCCTCAGCGCCCCCGACTTCTGATGTGAAATATTTATAGGAAAAAGTCAGTTTTCCATTGTGTTCAGGATGTGCAACAAAATACTGATTGATTTTTTGGCTTAGCTGATCAAGGACACTTCTAAATCCCTGATCCTTCTCAATTGTCGTTGAGGCATCGATCATAAAACATATATTAGTGCTTTCTCTGCACTGCTCAGGTGTTTCTGTTGCAGTTGGGATCACTGTTGTAGGTGTTGGTATCCTAGTGGGGGAGGGGGTTGGTGTCACAACAACACTTGGTGTTATTACATCGTCACCAGAACATCCGTTTGTTACAATCTTTTGCGTGTAATACTTAACTTGCTGTCGGCTTCCACCAGTGTTTGTTGTAACGTGATAATCAAGCACAATATCTTTAGGTGATCCATCAAATACAAACTGAGGAACATTATCAACATAATACATGTCTACTTGAGCATCTTGATTATAATCTGGATCGGGATGACCACCACTTCTGAGTCCTAGATAAACTGCTCTCTTGCCGGATCGAATCACAGACTCTGAAAAATCTACCTTAATATTATCAACCGTAACGCCTCGATTATGCGTCATCCACACACGATAGCCAACCGGAGAAGTGCGACCAGTATCGCTCCCAGTAACCTCATCAGCTGCATTTAAAACAAACGACTGTGTCGTGTTTTTGATGGTAATTGAATCGATAACAGGATCAACAATTACTCGAAATATACCGCCACAAGACAGGGGATGGGTTGAAAACCTTACATCTCCTGGTGCATTGCCACCAATTGGAATACTCGTTGGTTGTGATGTTGAGCCCGTTGGAGAAGTGCTATTTGTTGGATTAGGCTGCGTTGATCGTGCAGTTGGAGTTGGAATATTGTAGCATTGACGACCGTTAGGAAATCCCTGACATTTACCACGACCACTTCCAACGAGCGAAAAATCGCAACGAAGTCTAATTGAGGAGTCTTGAGTATCTCGTTGATTACAATCTCGATCAGCACGACATATGTCGCCGCAATTTCCACCCTGCGTTGAGCCACCTCCAGAGGTACTATCACATCGATCCTTTTCACCTGTAGCAGGCAAGCACTTCTTAACCTTAAAATCACACGCAAGTGAAACTCTTTCGCCATCGCTATTTGTCACACTCGTTAAACAGTCGCTATTACATCCGCACGCACCACCACAACTTTGTTTACCCGCACCAATACAACCCGCAGCTTGTGAGCTAGTCTTAACCATAGTATCTGACACTTGAGTACCAAACAACGACCCAGCGATCATCACAACAAGCGATAACAGCGCAAGTGTTAATCCCAGTTCACCTTTCTTTGAATATAGAATTGATGATAGTCGCATAGATTAGAGTTTTTGACCTAGTAAGCCAATATGGGCTGAGCGATCCTGAGCATTGATTTTTCCATCTGTAACTATGTCGCATTTTAGAGATGATTCTTGACCTAAACATGCCGCAATATCAAGCGCTGATATTACTAGATCATTGTTTATGTCTGCCATTTTTTTATCAATGATAGGGGAGCGACCTTGAAAAGAGGTTGGGCTGGGCTGAGTACCACGGCTGCGCTCTCTACCTGGTGTTGGTCCAGGAATACCGCATTCACGCTCAAAAAGCTGATTAATTTTAGTTGAGAGTTCATCCTCGGTGATAACTCCATTTTTTGAGACCTTATCAAGCAAATCAGTATCAGGAGTATTCCCAATAGCTACTGAATAATCAACCCATTTCTGTTGTGTTATTCCTTGAATAAAGTCACGAGTGTAATCAAGTCCAGAACATACCGACTTCACACTTTGAGGACAGCTTGCAATAAGAGTTGCATGGGGGGAGGGGCACGAAGCACCAAGAGATCGCAGACATGGCCTGCACCCATCAACAGTTCTGTTCTCATAACTCCCAACACATTGTTCCTTGGCACCATTAACTGTTTTGTCTAATACTGTTGGCTTTCCATCAGTCAGCAAAATATTAACAATCTTAGTTGTCGGGGTGGATGGCTCAACGGCCTGTTGCAAAGCTGCATAGATGTTCGTCCAGTTCTCCTGAGGAAATGGATTGGGGAACGCAAATACATCAGTTGAAACATATGGACTTGCTGGGTTGACATCTTTATTGAAAAATTGATAGTTAACTTGTACAGTATCATTTTGATGACCGGGCAAGGTTCTATATTTCTTGATTACATCCTCAACAAGTGTTTTTGTCGTTACTTTAAATACCTCAACGCTCGATGAGTTATCAATAATAAAATGGATTTTGCACGCATTAAAGGATTGTCCTGCGGTTGGAGTTGGGGTCGCAACAGCTATTGGTGTTGTTGATGTAGGACATCCATTCCCCTGACATTTTAAAACCCATCCATACGCGTACTGTAGACAATCAACGGGCAGATTGGATATGGTAAGAGGTGTGGAACCAGCTGGAACACAAGAGGGATCATTTGGATTAGTGCTATCATAGGGGCACTGCTTCACAACTGAATAGCGCGCATCATTAATAGTAAGAGTCACAGCAGCTGAGTCCTCACCAACCTTATATGTTCTCCCAGGATGATGTGATGCATCGTTAAATCCAGCATCTCCGCAACAATAGGTCTTATCAATTGCTGGTACTGGATCAGCCAAACCTGTTGACTGGTCAAATTCAACTTTAGTTATCTGCGAGCGATCGTTTTTAATACTCCAACTACCAAGCGCAAATGCATCTGGATCAATTCCATTTGTCAACGGTACGAGCTGTCCCCCAATATCAACTTTGATAAATGCTTTTGGATGAAATGTGCAAGCGGCCAATGATTGCGTTTTACTTGGATCATCAAGTCTAAACCCGATGAGCGATCCCGCCACCATAAGTGCAGCGGCAACAACTGTCATAAAAGCAGCCACCTCTCCTCTTTTATGTTTTATGCCTGTTTTAAACTCGGGGTAGGTAATCATAGCGATATATACACTATATAAAAGTAATGCAAGCGTGTCAACCAGCGTATTTGCGCACAAACTTTAATTTGAAAATGTCTCTACTCTCACGTTAACAAAGTAGAGAAGAGGGGAGTATAGACTGTTGTTACAATATAAAGCTAATTATTACTACAGGCCTATAGTATGTATTTGCGCACAAAATTACACATTTTCCATAAATGAGTAATAGCGTCATAAAAGAGGAGGCCAAATCAGCTCAGGGTAACAACCCTAGCGAATTAATCGTTTATTTCTGATTAAAAACCATATGGTTAAAAATGCACTTCTCCGCACGGACCATCTCACGACGTCGTAAAAGATACAATTTACGACGTTGTTACAACATCGTCCTCCAGCTCTTCAGTAGTCAGTTATATAACCAATCATTAATATCGCCATAGACATGCAAGAAGAAGTGAGTACATTTATCTTCTTATAGAGTTGCACTAACAATTTTTGTAACTCATAACGTTCCTTTATTTTTTCTATTTGCTGTCCTCTCTTGAGAAATAAGATTTTTTCAACTTCTCAGATTATCACAATTCTTTAATTAATAAAATCTAGAGCCTTATAATAGTCCATACTATTATTTTCGAGGCTAATTTATTATGACAGTATTCTGACACCCTCTCTTTTGGAGCGCTATGTCAATCTGAATCGTTATTTTTGAGGCTATTTTGTGGCTACAGATTATGATATGACATCAATTTTAGAGCATAAGATAGGTCTAAACTGATAATCTCAGGCTCACTTATGTAAGAAGCGCACAACTTATCCACAACATGGTAGAGTCAGGCATATTAAAGAGAAGCACCCAAACCCGTAGTGTGCTAATGACCACCTCCACTCTAGAGGATATCCGTGCCCAAAAAGTCAGAATATTCACGGACGTGTATATTATAGGATACTTACTATAGGATATTATTACTATAGGTCATTTACTATAGGACGTTATATTCACGTCCGTATACTTTACTCACTTCCCTCTCCTCCACCTTACTGCATGCATACCCCATTAACTTGTCTGTTTTTTCTTTTTGTTTAACTACCTTACTCAGGTTTTATGGGTGAGGTGTAGATTATTTATGACTTATGAATGATCTACTAAACTAAGGTGCCAAAGAGAGTCTTGACGTCGTTTAATGTTTTGCTTTCTCGCTTCATTACGCGCCAAACACAACAATCTCCTGCTAAAATGAACTTAGTGTGAGCAAAACAAAACGACTGCTATCTAACCTTAAGCTTCTAATGAATCTTGCCTACAGGCAGGATCCCACACTCCTCTGGCTTTATTTTACAACATCATTTTTAGGAGTGATATTTATGTTTGCTGTTTTCTTTGGATTCAAGCTTCTTATAGATAGTGTTAGTCCTGAGTACATACAAAATCCCCTCTTCCCTCCTCTTGCAATACTTGGCAGCTATTTATTTTTTGAGTATGTTTCTCGTTTTGTATATTACACAGTCAATCAATACATGCTGGGATATATTTTTCGTTCTAAATTTCAAAACACTCTTAATCAAGTTTTTATAACGAAAATGTCTGAGCTTGATTTTGCTAATATCGAAGATCCAAAGGTGAGAAACCTAATTGCAAAGGTACAAGATAACTACACCTGGAGAATTCCAGACATAGTCAATTCGATTAGCTATATAATCAACAATGTTGCCTCAGTTATCCTCTCGCTTCTGGTTGCTCTACAATTTGATATTCGTTATTTTCTCATCCTAACACTACTCTCTCTTCCCATGTATTACCTAAGAATTAAGTACGGAAATGCTAGCTGGTCTCTATATGGAAGCAATGCTCCTGAGATTAATAAGCTCTGGTACTTGCGAGGACTTTTTCTTGATCCAATCGTATTGTCAGAAATAAAACTCTACAATCTCAAGTCGCACTTTATAGAGAAGACAAAAAAACTACAGAGTAAACTCCTGGACGATTATCAAAAACCGATAGTTAAGTACTCATACTACTCGCTCCTCTTCTCATTGCTGATTCCTATTGCAATGTACTTCCCATTAAAGAACTTTATGGTTAACTTCTCTATGCTAGCCTTCACGATTGGCGACTTTACGTTTTTGCTCAACACCATATTTAACTTCACAACACAGTTGTCAAATTTACTCGTAAATGTTGGCCAAATTTACGAAAATAGTCTATATCTTGATGATTTTGCAACACTTCTGTCGATTGAAAACAAAGTTAAGTCGCCTCATAATGCACATCGTTTTACGTCAGTTAAGCCTCGAGATATTATATTTGAAAATGTAACATTTACCTACCCAGGTAATAAGAAACCCTCTCTTGAAAATATTAATCTCACTATCGAAAAAGGAACAAATGTCGCAATTGTTGGTGAAAACGGCGCTGGCAAAACAACTCTTATTAAATTACTCCTGCGGTTTTATGACCCACAGGAAGGGAGAATTCTTGTTGATGGAACAGACCTTCGTACAATTAATATTGACGACTGGTACGAACATATAGGAGTTTTGTTTCAAAATTTTGCTCACTACTATCTCTCGTTTCAAGACAACATCACACTTGGCGATATTAAAAAAAACCCGACTAGACAAGAGATCGTCAGCTACATAAAAGCAGCTCAGGCACAAGACCTCTTGACAAAATTACCCCAAGGATTACAACAAATGTTGGGGAAACGTTTTGATGAAGGACAGGACCTGTCAACTGGAGAGTGGCAAAAAGTTGCAATAGCACGAGCGCTCTACCGTGGAGCTCCATGCTTGATCCTTGATGAGCCAACCGCTAATATTGACGCTGAAGCAGAATCTAAGATATTCGACAATCTTATCAAGCAATATAAATCAAGATCGTTATTATTTATCTCTCATCGCTTCTCAACAGTTAGACATGCTCATAGAATAATTGTTATGCATAAAGGTCGCGTTCAATCTATTGGCACGCACAAAGATTTACTTAACGATGATGGGCTTTATAAAAGGTTCTTCAACCTACAAAAGAAAGGATATGAATCATAATACACCTACCACTGTAGTGAGAGCCCAAGGATTACGCTGATAAACAATAAAACAAACAAATACTCTCGAATCACAGTATTAAACATCCGTCCCTGCATGTGTGCCTGTAATAGCCCTGATAAACAATAAAAAAGCGCTGTTATCAACAGCGCAAACATCGCAGGATTTACTGGTACAAATGAAAAAATCAAAGCAATCTCAGCAAGAACACATGATACAAAGAATGCATTTTTTACAAGCTCTCGCTCGATGTGTTCTTTTGGATCAACACTCCACAAAAAGTGCAAGACCACAGGGAATGAAACGAGACCAATGACAAGCCCATTGATGAGAAAAAACAAATGAAATGAAAACAACAAACTAGACGCCATAAAAAGAGTGATGGTCAGATATAGGAAGTTAACCGATGAGGCAGCACGAAAAAGTTGTAGACTCTTCTCGACGCCAACGTTGAATATATTTTGTGATAGTAAAATTGCATAAATAGAAATTGAATACAACACACCAAATGGGAGCCGAGTAAGCCACCTTCCAGGCAGAAAAAAATAAAATAGATAGAACGCAACCGTAAACCCGATCGGGTGAATAAACAACATGATCCACTCATGCCTATCAATCCCATCAAGTATTGCAAAAAATGTCGCAAAATACACGGCGCTGATAAGGATCGGTGTTACCCATGGCAGGTTCTGAAATCCAAAAAATGTTGCAAAGGTAATGATAATTGTTAAAAACAATGAAGACATCATGAAGCGTCTCCTTTTTTTTATAAAAGACAGTCGCCGGACAAGCGTTTGGTAAATATCTATTGAGTTTTCATGTGTCATGTTGTTGAGGTATGGTTAGTATAGACCGCATCAACCTCATCAAGCTCCTCTAATGCTTGGACAATAGATTCTAGTCTCGATGCATCTGCCTCACTCACCCCAACATATGTGTGTGGTTTGTAGAATACATCAGTTCCATCAAGCACAAGATCGCCTGCATATTCCATGACATATCCAATTTTTTCAAAAGGAGTGTAAACATACCACACGCCATCTTCCTCTTCCATATCAATAGCTCCTATCTTTTCTGCAAAAGCATAAACGCTCTCCTCAGACGAACCAGGAGCGCATTGCGCAAGACCACATTTTGTAAATTGATACTTCACGCTATTTTCATTTCCAAGTCGTCCCCCTGGCTTCTCAAATGTATTCTTAACTGCTGCAATTGTTCTATTCGGATTATCTGTCGTTGCTGAGATAATAAAGGCGACTCCTCCAGGGCCAAATCCTTCGTAGACTACTTGTGAAAGTTTTGCCTGATCAGCTCCCTTTGCCTTCTCTATAGCGCGCTCGATATTCACTCGTGGCATATTGCATGCGCGAGCTTTTTCAATTGCCATACGAAGTTTGATGTTAGCTGCTGGATCAGTTATTCCTCCGCCTTCCTGAACAGAGAGCGTGATTACTCGAGAGAGTTTAGAGAACACTAAAGAGCGCGCCTTATCTGTCGCCTCTTTTTTTCTCTTGATAGTTGACCATTTAGAATGCCCTGACATCGCTCTATTATACTAAAAGGTAAGTGCCACTTAAAATCAAAGTGCATTTCATATGTGTTTTAACCACAAAGTACCAGTTAAGTACCGAAATAGGGCTTGCATTCCACTTTTCATCTGTTTATACTTGGCTGTTTTGACAGGTTAGTGTTAATCTGTTATGACATACTAATGGAATCACAAATACAACGACTACATGAAGCAGCTGTTGATGCTGCAGTTTCAGGAAAATGGGATCAAGCAATTGATTATAATCATCAAGTATTAGCACTTGACCCCAACAACCTCGACACTCACTTAGCATTAGGGTTTGCATATCTGCAAACTAACCAATTTGATGAATCAGCAAAACACTATCGCAAAGCCCTAAGCATTGAGCCAGGCAATGTTATTGCCAAGAACAATCTTGACAAGCTTGCAGTATTAAAAAAGAAGAACTCACCTGACTCGTATGATAAAAACGAATCTGATGATGCGCCCCGACTTAAGGAATTTATAAATGTTGTTGGCAAAACAAAGATCGTTGAGCTTGTCAATATTGGTCAATCAGAAGTTCTTGCAAACCTAAAAGTCGGTCAACACATTGAGCTAAAAACCAAAAAACGAAGAATCGAGGTCCGCACACTAGATGGAGACTATATCGGCGCACTACCTGATGATATCTCAAAGCGACTTCTCTTTTTCATAGAGGCATCATCGACATACAATGTATATGTCAAGTCAGCTCTAAAAAATCAGGTTGAGATTTTTCTACAGGAGGACAAAAAAGGGCCGAAAGTCAATCATTTCATATCTTTTCCCAAAAATATCCAAGATGACTTAAAGTCGATGATGCAAAGTCTAAATAAGGACGAGGATGATGAAGATAAGATTGACGAAAACAAGGGCGATGATGATTATGATGATGATAAAACTGAACAACCCCAGGAAGAAGATACAGACGGTCTGACAGATTTAGATCAGTTAGCCGCTGATATTGATGACGAACCTCACGATACATTCATTACAGACCTCTCAGCTTATGACGAGGGAGATGATGAGTCTGAGGAGTAATGCACAATCTTGTCTTTCAAAAAAACAATTGACCCTGTCGTTCGACGACGCGCAATAAAATTCTCTATCTGACCTGCAAAATCAAAGTCAGACGCTGACCTGATAGCAAGCACAAAAGCAATAATAAATAGACAAGCTATGATTATTAAATCCATAGGTACTAGTATACTACATAACCTATAGTATTTCCAGTTATTTCCACAAGCTTTCGAGTTTTGGATGCAATACGATTACCATATCAAAACTATCTGACCCCGAGCGGTTGCCCACGCTTCCCTTTTGAGTGGTACATGGGAATGCGAGTAACTTACGAATGGCTACTTCAGTTTTTGCGTGCACAACTGAGGTTTGTTCGTTTTTAAACTTGATTAAGCATTTGCTTGGGACAGTCTCGACTATGTCAATATCAGATACCCTCACTCCCTCACCATCAAGTATGCGCCCAATATTTTTTGCAGCTGCATAGCTCGTGGAATACTGGATTTGTATGGTTGAATCAATTTCACGAAGTGTCTTTTTATAGAAAAAGCCTTGATAGTTTTTAAAAAAGTCATCGCTTGCAAACACATCACCATTCTTACTCTGGTTTACGAGATTGGTTTTTAGACTAACATAGTCTATTTTTCTTTGCTTACCTATGGTTAAGAATAGAAAAATTTTATCCAAAAATCTGGCATTTGTAACAACATCACCTGAAAAAAGAGCATTGATTAGTGCTGTTTTTGTGGGTAGAAAACCCTTGGTAAAGTCTGAGGTTTGGTAAACCTGTGTTTGTCTTGGATAGAGATAATAGTCAACATCTGCACTCACCATGAGAGAAAATGTTCTTCTTAACAAATCAGGATCGTCCTCAAGTGACCCAAGTTTTGACAACCCCCCAATACCATAAACCCCGTATCCACCAGGTGCATACGTTTTCATGCTGTTATCAAACCGCGCAAGATAATTTACCTTATCAGTTAAGCCTAATGAAATCAAGACTGGCTCAACACCATACAGCACAATATTTATCCGATCAGTTGATCTAAATGCAATTGAATCCCGCACGCCACGCCATCCAAGAACCAAAAGATAAATTCCTAAAAAAAGCACAAGCACCTGGAGAGCAATTCGATTTTTTCTCACGCCATACCATGCTCAATTTTGAGCCGTTTGATCTTCCCAACAATATCGTCTTTTGAAATATCATTGAAAGTCAGAATTTTTTTAATGATCGAGACAGCACCTTCAAATTCTGGCTGAACCACTACTTGAGCACCTAAATCTTTCATCCGTCTTCTCTGATCCTCTTTGTTGACTCGTGTGAATATCACAAGATCAGGATTTAAGAGTCTGGCTGCAAGTAATATCGACTCCTGAGTTTGGGTATTTGGCACGACTGCAACAAGACACGTTGCCCTTTGAGTTCCAATTGAATCCAAAACATCAACTTGTGTTGAGTCGCCATACACAACTGAAACATCTTCCCCTCGAGCACTTTTGACAAGATAATAATCATAATCAACAACTACATATGGTATGTTTGATAGCTTTAATGCTCGACAAATATATTTACCCATATCACCATAGCCACACACAATAACATGGTTTTCTAAAAGTTCTGCCTCATCCATTTTGCCTAAATCACGATCAACTCCATATGAAATAAAATGATCAAGTGCAGGAACATACTTTCGCACGAAGCTTCTAACTTTTTTATACCACACATCCTTTTTCTCAACTGCAATTGGCGTTATAACAATTGTAAATAAGGTTATTCCAACTGACATAAAATACAATCGATCATCAATCAGTCGCGTTGCGTTCGCTTGATGCAATAAGATGAACGCAAACTCCCCTACTTGTGCCAAAAGCACACCTATGGCAAATGCTACCTTCGAGTGAAATCGTAAGTATGCAAAAACAATTGTTGTGACAACAATCTTTATAAGAACAAGTAGCAACCCAAAAATGACTATAAATGGCACAAGATCAATGTGCGAAGACATATCAAGCGTTGCGCCAAGAAAAACAAAGAATAATATAGCAAATATATCCTTCATAGGGCGTATGTTTGAAAACACTTGCGTATGTTGATGTGTTTGACCAACCAAAAGTCCGGCGACAAATGCAGCAACGGTGCCTGGCAAACCTAACCACGTAAAGAAAAATACAACAAGGAAAATAAAGACAAGTGAAAAGAGATTCAACAACTCAACAGACCGCTTGCCTATGCGCTCAAAAACCTTTGGCACAACCTTCTCGCCAAATACATACACTAATCCAAGTATTATGGCTGATTTTGTCACTGAGGCGATGACCGCAAAAAACAAACCGAACCCTGTCTGTCCTGATGTTAAGCTTGAGAGCACAACCATAAGTGGAATAACCATTAAATCCTGGAACAAAAGCATGCCCATTGTAAGACGACCATACAACGTCTCCTCCTCATCAGCTTCAACCATAAGCTTAGAAACTATTGCTGTTGATGAGAATGAAAATGCAATTGAGATTAACAAGGAAGGCCCCACACCAAATCCAAAAAATAAACATAAAGCAAGTGTTAGTATGACACATCCTATAATCTGCAAAAATCCTCCAACAAGCACAAATCGACCTAAGCGTCTAAATGAATCTAGATGAAGATCAAGCCCTACTGTGAATAACAATAAAAGAAGTCCTATATTTGCAAATAATGACAACATTGTTTGCGACTCCGTCTTAAATAGTAGACTTAAAAAAACTCCGGAGACTATATACCCCAATATTAAAGGTAATTTAAAGTGACGAGCGATATATCCAAATAAAAATGGAAGTGATAAAAAAATTATGACATAGACAAGTAGCGGTAGTGAAAGTTCTCCCATAGAACCATGGTATCAAGAAAAGACGCAGCCTACAAGGAGCTAGTAAAGCCCTTTGAATGACACTCAATACAATGCTCGGCCTCAGGGATTAAGTTGAGCCTCTCTTGAGAAATCATTTTGCCACAGTTTACACATGCTCCATAAGTATTATCAAATGTTCGCTTTAAGGCAGATTCTACCTGATCGAGTTGCTTTTGCATTGATGCAATTGACGCCTCAATCGTATCATGACCTATCTGCTCTCTCACATCCGTGTCAACAGCAGCATTATCAGTCACATGATCAGGATCAAGGAAAGGATCGTCAAGTCTAAGTTCGGCGATGCGAGTCTCAAGACTTGCCTTCTTTTGTATGAGAATTGTTTGTATTGCTGAGTCCGATTGTTTTGTCATTTTTTTTAAGTTTTATTCTTGCAAATACGCTAAGAAATGTTTTAATAATCTTTTGTCTGTTTATGACTATGAAGTAGACTACCGCCGTTATAAATAAAACGCTACTTACACCCACGTTAACTGACAAACCACCCAAGTATAAATGATTGGCTTTAATTTTGTCAAGAAACATAGTTATGCCTGAAAACGATAGCACGAACCAAAAAAAGACTGCGCCTGTTGGTAGTCGTTCACGCCTAACTGCAAACAACATTTTCTGCGCAACAAATGCACAAAATAAATACAAAACCGCTTCATAAAATGCAGTTATGTGACGCATTCCACCGTAGCCAACATATTTAACAGCAATAGGGAGAGTCGTTTTTGTACCAACGTCAACTCCCGATAAAAAACTACCAATCTTAGAAAGTGATAAAGCAACGAGCATTGGAGTTGCCGTATAATCAATTCCCCTCTTTACATCTATTCCCACCTTTAGCAAAAATAGTGCAAAAACTGCAAAAAAGCCAATAATAAAGCCAATTAACGACATGCCTGGATATCCATTGACAAGAATGATTTTTAGCAAATTAAATCCAAACGTCTTGAAATGAAACGCAACATACATAAGTCGGCTTATAATAAGCGCGCCAAAAAGTGATACGAAAACACAGTCAAATATACTCTCCTCCTTGTATGAAGTAAGTTTAATATGCTTCCACAACACAAAAAAACCCCACAAAAGCGCCGCTGCTGCAAAAACACCGAATGTGTAGATTTTAATAAAATGTAAGTCGATCAATATTGGAATCATGATCTATTGTCAGTATGTAATGTACATGTTAAGTATATCATTAAACCATATTTTCAAATATTTAGGGCTTCACTTAAAGAAAAGTTTCCAACGCGTGTCCTTGAAAGTTCTTGTAGATAGGCACCAATCCCAAGTCTTTGCCCCACGTCTCTTGCAAGTGATCGGATATAAACACCTGAGGCACACTCGACAGTGCAGATAATATCAGGATATTCGTACTTGTCTAGATTAATTGAGTCAATTTGTATTTGTTTTGGTGCTATCAAAACACGCTCTCCCGCTCGTGCTCTTTTGTATGCTGGCGTTCCCTGCAACTTAACAGCGCTATACTGAGGAGGCACTTGTGTCGTCTTCCCAATAAACTGAGACAGGATCGATTCGACTTCTTGTCGAGTTGGAATCTTTGGATCTTGTGTTAATTCAATTGGTCCTTCACCATCGTCAGTTGATGAGGTAGCCCCGAGCTTAATATGAGCAACGTATGTCTTATTCACGTTATGTAAGATGGTATGTAGCTGTTTTGTGAACTTTGAACCCACCGCAATGACTAAGACACCTGATGCCAATGGGTCGAGCGTCCCGCCATGACCAATCTTTGTATTTGTGTATAATTTTTTAATTCTTCGAATGACATCGTAGGACGAAATACCTTTAGGCTTTGCAATAGCAAATATCCCATCATTTACACCCAATTGTAACGCTTGACTTTGCATAATTAATTCTCGTATTATTACAGTATGAATTATACTCCTCTGCCTGAATCAGCTGGGCAGACAATGCCAGAAACCCATCAGGAAGCCCCAATGTCTGCAAGTCTTACAGATCATTCTCCCAATCGCAAAGCCCTATTTGTGGGTATTATCATCATACTAGCCGTTGCAATCGCAGCTTTGTTTTATTCTATTGTCAATAAGCAAAAATCCCTAAAAACTCCACCCATTATTGTGCCGACAAAGATACCCATAAGTATTGAGCCTGAGATTACTTCACCGGTTGAAGATATGCCTGAAATTTTGCCAGAAGTAACGCCAATTGAAAGTACCGACTCATCAGGCCTGGTCCCAACATCAGCCTTAACGCTTTCAACAAGTCCATCTCCTGTAAATTCGATTGGCTCCCCAAGTAACGAAGGTCCAATTGTTGGCGGAGGTGATATAGCAAATACATCAGCCCCGACAATAACATCAAAAATAGCCATGCCGACACTTAAAGTCACCACACCTCCTGAGCTTCCACGTGCTGGCTTACCTATTCCGCTTATGATAGCTGCATTTTTAGGAGTATTCGTTTTGCTGGTAGGATTTGTGCTATAAAATGCACTTTATTGTTTACTTTCAAGTGTATTTACTGCCTCAAGTATCGCGCCAACAACATCTTTAAGGTTTTTACCTGATTTATCTAAAATGACATCTTTAAGACCTTCATGCTGGAGTTGTAGTTTTATCTCAACAACTCCTCCATGTTTATGCTGATCAATTGTGACAATAACTTTCTTCAAATGGGCCGTATGCTTGAGCTTTCCGGTAAGATTATCAAGAAAACGCTCAAAATCAGCCTTATCATCTTCCTCGAGATTAATAATTCGAGTATCAAGCGGTATAGAGTTTGGGACTGGGACCAGGCGTCTAAGTAAATCAGAGATGGTCACAATTTCAATTGGAATATTATTGGCGTCAACGACCACAACGCTTCCCTTGTTGTGCTCAATAATTCGCTGCACTGCCTTTTCATAAGAGTCCTCCCCATCAACGGTAAGTACGTTTGATTTATAGAGATTCTTGACATGTACAGCAGTATGCGACACCTTCTCGCCTCCTAAAACTCCATATGTTTGACGATCTTTGGGAGTTGTGAGCAAATTAATTACATCATATTGAGCTATTATGCCAGCAAGCTTCATATCGGGTGCTACAACAACCAACTTCGAAACATTGTGTTCTTTAAAAAGATGCAGAACCTTGGTTATGGGATCATCAACAGATACAGTTATAAGCTGTTGTTTTGCTCCTATGGTCGATCGAAGAGAGACTTTGAAAACAGGGTCGTGGGCAAGTCTTGACAAGATTCTACGCGCGCTCACTACTCCTAAGAATGTGTTCTTCTCAAAGACTGGCAAAAAATGCATCTTTGACTCCATCATTAGACGAGCAACATCAGACACGTCATCGGTAACCTCAACACGAGGTGGATGCACCAAGGCATTCTCAACCTTAGTCGCAGGTGGATGATGAGATCGAATGGCGGCAAAAAAAGGCGTTATCACACCAAGAAATGCATCATTGTCGAAAACAAAGGCAGAGTCATGCGATGAGGTAAGACTATTAAGCGCAGATGCTAAGGAATCTCCTTTCGAAACTTTTACAATGTCTGTTGTTTTATATATATCGCCAACCGTCATGTATACATTAGTATACGCAAGATCCTCACCTCAGTCAAGTTTTCTACCAAGTAGCTTGTCGCGTTGATATTGACTGAGTAATACTCGCTCTCCAGGCATAAGCTTTAATGAATCAAGCTCAAGCTGTCCAATAGCAACGCGTACTAATTTCAAAACATCAAACTTTAATGCGCCAAACATTCGCCTGATATGTCTGTTCTTTCCTTCATTTAATACAACCAGAATACGAACAACTCCTCCTACTCTAATATGTTTTAGCTCGACTCTTTTTGCTTTCAAACGTTCTCCTCCCGCAACAACACCCCGAATAAGTGATTGAAGTTTATATTCAATTGCCGACTTATCATCAAAATTTGGAACCTGCGCAGTAACTTCATAATACTTATAAACATTATTTGACTTAGTTAGCAGTGCATTTGCTAGCTCACCATCGTTTGTAATAATCAACAGCCCCTCTGACTCCCGGTCAAGTCGACCGACCGGAAATAAACCCTGACCAGATGGGATTAGGTTTTTGATAAATTTATCTTTCCCCTGTTGGTGCATTGATGTGACCACCCCAACTGGTTAGTAGAGCGCGTA
>CAYNEP010000003.1:0-14216 GCA_964396255.1 uncultured Gammaproteobacteria bacterium
TAACAAGAGATATTCCAAATGTGAGAGAAGAGATTCTAGCAAATTTAGATAAAACTGGTCTTGTTGCAATTGGATCACGTGTTGAGTCAGGCGACGTCTTGGTTGGAAAAGTTGCTCCAAAAGGCGAGAAAGAACTAAGCGCAGAAGAGCGATTACTTCGCGCAATTTTTGGAGAAAAGGCAAAGGACGTAAAGGATACCTCACTTAGAGTGCCATACGGTAAAAAAGGTGTTGTTGTGAATGTTCGAATAATTGATGCAAAAAAAGATGCAAATGAACTTGATCCAGGAATATTAAAAAGAATCATTGTTACAGTCGGTGAGCTTAGGAAGATAACGGTTGGAGATAAGCTTGCTGGTCGTCATGGAAACAAGGGAGTCATTTCAAGAATCTTGCCAGAGCATGACATGCCTTATCTTGAGGATGGAACGCCGGTTGATGTGGTTTTATCACCAACTTCAGTATTGAACCGTCTTAACCTAGGGCAGTTGTTTGAAACAATTCTTGGTATGGCAGGACACTTGCAAGGTAAAAAGTACGCATTTCCAATCTTTGATAAGGTTGATGAGTCACTAATCGAAAGCGAGCTGACAGCTGCTGGGTATTCCACAAATGGTAAAGTTGATTTGTATGATGGAAGAACTGGACAAAAATTCGAAAAAACAGTATTGGTTGGTGTTGGATATATAATGAAGCTTGTTCACATGGTCGAGGATAAATTCCACGCTCGGTCAACCGGACCATATTCATTGGTTACTCAACAACCTCTCGGGGGTAAGTCACAAATGGGAGGACAGCGATTCGGAGAGATGGAAGTGTGGGCGCTTGAGGCACACAGAATGCCATATGCACTTCAGGAGATGTTGACTATTAAATCAGACGATGTCCATGGAAGACGTAAAGCATTTGAAGCTATTATTAAGGGTGTTGATATTCCACAGTCAACAGTTCCCGAATCATTTAATGTTTTGGTTAAAGAGTTAAACGCATTGGGATTGGACATACAACCCGTTGAATAAATATAAAAACTATGGACGAAACACCGAATCAAAATAAGAAAAACAATATAGTAAGAATGGCAGACTTCTCAGGGATTAAATTAATGTTGGCATCGCCAGAGATTATAACCTCTTGGTCATATGGAGAGGTAACTAAGCCAGAGACAATTAACTATAGAACATTTAAACCAGAGAAAGATGGTCTTTTTGACGAGCGAATCTTTGGACCAACGAAAGATTATGAATGTTATTGTGGAAAGTACAAGAGAATGCGATATAAGGGTATTGTTTGTGATCGTTGTGGAGTTGAGGTTACGACCAGTGCTGTTAGGCGAGAGCGGATGGGTCATATTAAGCTCGCGTCACCTGTTGCACATATATGGTACTTTAAAGGTGCATCATCACCTTTGTCGGTTTTGTTAAATATAACCTCAAATAACCTTGAGCGAATTGTTTACTACGCTCTATATCTTATAAAACACATTGATGAGGATAAACGACTTGAGTCTGTAAAAAAACTCGAGGAGACTTCTTCAAAAGAAATTGCAAGTGTCGAGGAATGGCACACGGCACAGAAGAATCTTATTGAAGAAGAAGAAAAGAAGGCAAAGCAAGATATTGAGGGTAAGGTCAAGAATAAAGAACAGGCAGAGCTTACAATTGCTGAGCTCCAATTTAAATTTAGAGAAAGATATACATCGCTTTCACAGCGATATAATGAGCGAAAAACTGAGAAATTAATCTTCTTTGAACGACTTTCGAAGCTCATTAAATCGGTTGAGACCCTTGAGACATTTGAGGAGGAGGACTATCTTTACTTAAATGAAGTCGGCGCAGCTGACTTCTTGACTGTTGGAATGGGATCTGAGGTTCTTTTGGAGATGTTATCTACGATTGATTTGAAGAAAGAATATCAAGAGGTATTGAAAAAATTAGTTAAGCAAAAAGGTGAGAAAAGAACAAAAATGTTGAAAAAGGCTCGACTTATTGAGTCTTTTATGAAGTCTGGCGTCCTGCCAAAATGGATGGTTATGGTTGTATTACCAGTTATCCCACCAGATTTGCGACCAGTGGTGCAGCTCTCTGGTGGAAAATTTGCAACGTCTGACCTTAATGACTTCTATAGAAGGGTAATCAATAGAAATAATAGATTAAAGCATCTAATTGAACTAGGAGCACCTGAGATTATTTTGAGAAATGAAAAGAGAATGCTTCAGGAGGCTGTTGATTCACTTATTGACTTATCAAAGTCACGTGGAGGTAAAGCAAAAACTACCCGTACAAAACAATTAAAGTCCCTTTCTGAAGTGTTGAAAGGTAAGCAGGGTAGATTTAGACAAAATCTTCTTGGAAAACGGGTTGATTACTCAGGACGATCGGTTATTATTGGTGGACCTGAGCTTAAGCTTCATCAATGCGGACTGCCAAAGGAAATGGCTCTAGAGCTCTTTAAGCCGTTTTTACTTCATGAAGTAATTGTTCGTGGGCTTGCGCAGAATATTAGATCAGCTAAAAACTTCCTCGAAACTAAAGATCCTGTCATCTACGACATACTTGAGGAAATCACCAAAGACCATCCAGTTATGTTAAATCGTGCTCCGACTTTGCATAAATTGTCGATACTCGGATTTTATCCAGTATTAACTGACGATCATGCAATCAAGCTACACCCAACAGTTTGTCAAGGATATAACGCCGATTTTGACGGAGATCAGATGGCAGTTTTTGTGCCACTTTCTGGCAAATCAATTGAAGAGGTTAAGACTCGAATGTTGCCACAAAAGAATTTGCTCAAGCCAGCTGATGGAAGTCCGATCGTTGTTCCAAACAAAGATATGGCTTTGGGTTGTTATTACATCACAACACTTAACTATGATTTTAATGAATTAAAAGACCAAGAATTGAGATACTTCTCAAATCCAGACGAAGCCAAGATGGCTTTTGATCTTGACATCATCCAGACTCGGCAGCCAATTATGGTGAGAATTAAAGATGAAATTGTGCGAACTTCTATGGGAAGAATATTGTTTAATGACAAATTGCCTGAAGTTCTAAGGTTTATGAATCAACCTATTACTGCAGGGGATCTGAAGAAAATTATCGTGCGAGCAACGATTGAGTTTGCTGACGATGAGGCTAGAGTGGCCCAGCTCATTGATGATCTTAAGGAAGTTGGATTCTGGGGATCGACTATATCTGGTGGATTGTCTCTTTCTGTATTTGATTGTTTAATTGCTGATGAAAGAGGTCCGCTACTTACTAAAGCAGAGGGTAAAGTGAAATTAATTGAGGAAAACTATTTTCAGGGTTTAATTACTGAAGACGAGCGAAAAAGACTTTCTAATGATGTATGGATTGAAACAACTGAGGTTATGGCTGATAAAACGTGGGACATAATCGAAGAAGAAAACCCAATCAAAATTGTTATGAACTCAGGTGGTGCTCGTGCATCGCGCGAACAACTGAAGCAGTTGTCAGCTATGAAGGGTTTGGTTATTGATCCTCTTGGCAAGATTATCGAGGTTCCAACAAAATCAAATTATCGAGGAGGACTTTCGATATTTGAATATGTGATTTCAGCAAGAGGTGCTCGAAAAGGTCTTATAGACTCAGCACTTAAAACAGCTGATGCTGGATATCTTACTCGACGACTTGTTGACGTGTCTCATGACATGATTATTCGAGAGCTTGATTGCGGTGTTGAGGAGGGATTAGTCGTAAGCCGAGATGAGGATGCCCGATCAGAAAAGTTTGTTGATAGAGTGAAAAATAGATTTGCTTTAAAAGATATCATTGGCAAGAACAAGAAGGTTGTATTTGCCAAAAATGAACTTATTGGTGAGGATAGGATGCATTTACTCGATGAGATGGAAGTGCAAAGCGCTCAGGTGAGATCTGCCCTGTATTGCAAGACTGAATATGGTTGTTGTCAACTTTGTTATGGGGTCGATTTGGCGACGAAGGAAATGGTTGAGATTGGAACACCTGTTGGAATTACTGCTGCACAATCAATTGGTGAGCCTGGTACACAGTTGACAATGCGAGTCCGTCATTTTGGAGGAATTGTGATTGCGGACGTGACTCAGGGTTTACCACGAGTTGAGGAATTATTTGAAGCTCGAACGCCAAAGGTATTGTCACCAATTACTGATATTGCTGGCAAAGTAACAATCCAGGAAAATACGGAGAAAGATGTGTTTGTTATCAAAATAACATCTTCAGATAAGACAAAAGAAGAGCGAGAATTTATATTGCCAACCTCAAGAAAACTTAAGGTAAAAGACGGACAACTCGTTCCAGTAGGCTACTCAATTTGTGAGGGTTACCTTGATATACAAGAAATTCTCATGGTTAGAGGGCTTCGAGATGCTCAAATTTACCTACTTAATGAAATTCAAAAAGTGTATGAGTCGCAGGGTATCCCAATTCATGACAAACATTTTGAGGTCATAATTCGAAAGATGTCTGATAAGGTGGTTGTTGAATCTGAGGGAGATACTAAGTTCATCACGGGTGAGGTTGTGTCAAAGTATCGATTCGATAGAGAAAACAAAAAAGTGCTCGCACAGGGTGGTAGACCATCTGTTGGAAGAGTTTCGATTCTAGGAGTAACACGAGCGTCGACATTCTCTGACTCATGGCTTTCTGCATCGTCGTTCCAGAACACAACAACAATCTTGACTCAGGCGTCTATTAAGGGTCAAATTGATGGGTTGCTGGGACTCAAGGAAAATGTTATAATTGGCCGTCTGATTCCAGTGACACAGATGCTGCTTGATAAATATTTCGGAGAAAGAGCTCATTCTGAAGAACAGCAAGAACGTATTCTTGAAGCTAGCGATACACCTCTAGTTGCTAAGGAAGAAGTTACAGCAGAGCAGGAAGAAATTGCACATGCGTTATCGGAGTCGGAAGTCGTTGCTAAGGTTTAATACTATACATGCCAACAATAAATCAGCTAATAAATAACAAAAGAAAGCCTAAAGAGCGTAAAACAAAGGCAGTTGCCTTGAAGTATGTTCTCAATAGCATAAAAAGGCGCAAGATAGTTAGACCAGCGCCTTTTAAGCGTGGTGTATGCACTGTCGTTCGTACCATGACTCCAAAAAAACCAAACTCAGCACTTAGAAAAGTTGCAAGAGTAAAGCTTTCTAATGGACTTGAGGTAACTGCCTACATTCCAGGTATTGGACATCAATTAGCTGAGCACTCGGTTGTTCTTGTTCGAGGTGGCCGTGTGAAGGATTTGCCTGGAGTTAAGTATCACATAGTTCGTGGAGTGTATGATACAGCTGGTGTTGATAATAGAAAGAATAGCCGTTCAAAATACGGTTCTAGAAAAGAAAAAGCTAAAAAGTAAATATAAAATCTTATGCCAAGACGATCATATAAAAGACAAGATGCCGATATCGATCCAGTATATGGAAGCTTTGAGATCTCAAAGCTGATAAATTACATCATGGTAGATGGTAAAAAGACTGTTGCTAGGAAGCTGGTATATTCTGTCATGGAAATGTTAAAGCAAAAGGGGCTCGATCCGGTTGATGTTGTTAAGACCTCTATTGCAAATACAGCACCTAGTATGGAGGTTAAGCCAAAGCGAGTTGGAGGCGCATCATATTTAGTGCCATCCGAAACACGACAAGAGAGAAGATTATTTCTTGCATTCAATTGGATTATTGAAGCTGCCCAAAAAAGACCAAATAATAAACATCACACGTTTGATGAGAAATTATTCGCAGAGCTTATGGACGCCTATCAAAATATTGGTGGAGCAATTGAAAAAAGACAACAAGTCGAGAAATTAGCAGATGCAAACAAGGCGTTTGCGCACTTTAAGTGGTAATCACATACCTTTATGGCTCAACAGAATATTATCACTAAAAATCGTGACGTACCTCAAGACAAGATTCGTAACATTGGAATTATAGCTCATATTGATGCGGGTAAAACAACAACAACTGAGCGGATCTTATTTTATACTGGACGATCCTACAAGATTGGTGATATTGATGATGGGAATACACAGATGGATTGGATGGATCAGGAGCGCGAGAGGGGAATAACCATCGTATCGGCTGCTACTACTACCTTTTGGAGAGACATGCGCATTAATATTATCGATACCCCAGGGCACGTTGATTTCACAGCTGAAGTTGAAAGATCCTTAAGAGTGCTAGATGGAGCTGTTATGGTTTTTGATGCTGAAGAAGGTGTCCAATCTCAGTCAGAGACTGTATGGAGACAGGCAGATAAATATAAAGTGCCACGTGTTTGTTTTATCAATAAGATGGATAAATTAGGAGCGAGCTTTGAAAATACTGTTGATGATATTATCAATAGACTTGGCGCACGGCCACTCCCGATGGTAGTTCCCATAGGAAAGGAGTCGACGTTTGTTGGTGTTGTTGACTTACTTACAATGAAAGCTATCATTTGGGATGATGCGAAAGATGACACTGGTATTAAATTTGAGGTAACTGATAAGATCCCAGAGGATGTGGTTGCCCAAGCTAAGGAATATCGCGATAAGATGATAGAGGTTATTGCAGAGTCTGATGATGCTTTACTTGATAAATACTTCAAAGGTGAGGATATTCCGGTTGAAGATTTACGAGCTGCACTTCGTAAGATGGTTATTGCCTATAAAGTAGTTCCAGTATACTGTGGTACATCCTTGAGAAACAAAGGTGTGCAGCCAGTTCTTGATGCTGTTGTTGATTTTTTACCTTCTCCTATGGATCTTCAGGTAATCACTGGTAAAGATCCAGATAGTGGAGAAGAGAAAACAAGAAAACTTGTAAATAATGAACTTTTTACAGCACTTGCCTTCAAAATCCAATTAGATCCTCATGTTGGGAAGTTAACCTATGCGCGTATTTATTCAGGTGAATTAACAGCTGGATCTTATGTTTATAACGTTACTGAAAGAAAGAAAGAACGAGTTAGTCGACTATTGCTTATGCATGCAAACCAGAGAGAAGAGATTGACAAGGCATATGCAGGAGAAATTGTTGGGCTTATTGGTCCAAAAGATACTCGAACGGGTGATACACTTTCCGACGAGAGCGATCATATTATTCTTGAAGAGATTACATTCCCCGATCCTGTTATATCGCTTGCAATTGAGCCTAAGACCAAATCCGATCAGGAAAAGTTGTCATATACCCTCCAACGATTATCCGATGAGGATCCAACATTTCAAGCAAAGACTGACCCTGATACGGGACAAACAATTATCTCTGGAATGGGAGAGTTACATTTGGAAATCATCGTTGATCGCATGAAGCGAGAGATGGGCATGGATGTAACTGTCGGAAAACCTCAAGTAGCTTACCGTGAAACAATTTCAAAGCCTGCGCAGGCTGAGGGAAAATATATTAAGCAATCAGGTGGACGTGGCCAATATGGCCATTGTCTTATTAAGGTCGAGCCTCTTGGCCGAGGCGAGGGATTCAAGTTCATAAATGCTATTAAGGGTGGATCAATTCCAAACGAATTTATTCCTTCAGTTGAGAAGGGTGTTATTGAAGCTCGAGATAAAGGGGTACTATTAGGGTACCCAATGACTGATCTGCAAGTTACACTCTATGACGGTTCGTACCATGATGTTGATTCATCAGATATTGCATTTAAGATTGCAGGTACTATGGCTCTTCAAGATGGAGCTAAAAAAGCAGGACTTGCATTACTCGAGCCAATAATGATGGTTGAGGTAACAGTTCCTGATGAATTTATGGGGACTATTATCGGCGATCTTTCATCAAGAAGAGGGAAAATTCAAGGCACAGACAAACGCGGTCATTCGACGGTAATTAAGTCATTTGCTCCACTTTCAGAGCTGTCAGGTTACGTCACAACAGTCAGGTCCTTAACGGAGGGGCGAGGTATTCCATACATGGAGCCAAGTCACTACGAGGAGGTACCAAATAATGTTGTTGAGAAAATGAAATCAGAGAGAGTTTGATGTTGGTTGGGCCTTCTTGTATGATTCGAGTATAAAAACAATCTTGCCTTTATTTTTATCTATACCAACGGATTCAACTGCATATTCGACAATTCCAATGTTCTGTGCAATTGTGGTTGTAATGTGTACGCTCATGTCAGGAAGAGGAATTTGGACGTTCTCGACGATTGGTCTAATTTCCTGAGAAATAAGTACGCCAGGAAAGTTTTTAAAAGCACCCTTGCTCATGACCATTACTTTCTTTATTTGACCCGATACGTCGAAGTCAATTTTAAACGAGTTACCTAAATTTCCACCAAGGTTAAGAGCAATCGGATAATCCCATGTGTGTCCAATAATGATATCGCCCTCAGATGGAACCAGCATATGAGAATTTAGCAGAGTTTGTATCGAAGAGTTTATATCAAGGAATTGAGAAACCTTCTTCTTTTCTGTAAATAATGTCGCCGCAAATGGAAGGCCATATATGCCAGACTTTCGACAGGTAATTTTTTGCAAAGCTTTCGCGTTTGTAGTATTAATTGTAGTTTCAAATACAGCAGATGACTCATCTAAACTTACAACTTTAAGTGTTAGAAGGAGCTTTTCATTTTCTGACGTTTTGCTTTGTTGCATTGTCGATGAATACGTATAGGTGTCGCCGACATTTATTGGGAAATACGAATTGAGGCAAGATGTTAGAGGGCCTAGAACATCTGTTGGCGTGGGAGTTGCCGTTGGTGATAATATGGGTTTTTGAACAATCTGGGTTGTTGGTTGGTTAATTTTTGGCTTGGCCAAAAAAATAGCAACAAGAGCCCCGACGCAAAGGATAATAATTACATTTAAAGTCTGAGCTTTTACCATAATAAGAGTATAGGCTATTGAGCAATTAGTTGCATGTATGTTAAGGTGAGTATATGAAGAAGAGGTTTAGACTACCAAGAGGGAATGTTTTTTTCATAAAGCGCTTGGGTGGGCTTAGTATCCTACTTATAGGGTTATTATTTATACTATTGACGATAGAGCCATCTAACATTCTTATAATCGTTATTGTATCAATCCTAGTCTCTGCTATTGTATCAATACTTATATCGTTCTTTGTAGTTAGAAAGTTCGCCGTGATTGTGGCAATTGCACTATTTTTTCTACTTTTACTTAAAGCCTTTGATATGGTGACTATTATTAATATATTACTACTGATTGCTTTGTCGATTACATTATCTAGTTTGTTATAATAATCCAAATGGCATTTAATAGATCTCGGTTATTTTATCGTCTAGCTGAAAGTTTCGTTCCTGGAATGGCTTATGTAATTATTACAATGCCCGTATGGCTCTCATTTTTTCATCCTGCAGTTGCCTCTTATCTTATTCTTGCATACTTAGTTTATTTTATATTCAAGTCCATAAAAACACTTTATTTTGCTGGAGTCTCTTTCAAGATCATGGAGGAGGCTAAGTCAATCGATTGGCACAAGCGCATGATTGAGTCTCCTGGACATGAAAATATTAAGCATGTGATTCTGATAGTCAATTACAAAGAGACCTTTGAGAAAATGTCAAAGACTCTTGACAAGCTTGTTAAGCAAAGTTTTAACTCAAAAAATGTAGTCATTGTCTTTGGCATGGAACATAGAGAGGGAGATGAGGCAAGGCGACGTGCAAGACTCTTAACTGAAAAGTATAAGAAATACTTTGGCGATATTTTAACATCCTATCATGTCATTTCTGAGGGTGAAGTTCCAGGTAAGGCGAGCAATGCAACATATGCCTGTCATATAATCGAGTCATATCTTGCTAAAAAAAATATAGATACAAAAAATGTCATTATTACTGTCTCAGATGCAGATAGTTTGTTCCCGAATCATTATCTTTCATACGTAACATATGAATACATCAAGGATGAAAACAGATTTTATCATTTCTACTGGGCACCTGCACTTTTATACAATAGATTTTGGGAATTGTGGCTTCCCGTTAGGATACAGACAATTTTATCTTCGGTTCTAAGGCTGTCATTTTTATCACAAAAAGATGATCTTATTCAGATATCTACTTATTCAATGAGCTTTTGGTTGGTCAAGAGTGTGGGTTATTGGGATACAGACATTATTCCTGAGGACTGGCATATTCAATTGCAGACATTTTTCAAACATGGAGACAAGATTCGTACAGTACCAATATTTCTTCCGGTCATCCAGGATGCAATTATGGAAGAGGGGATCATAAAAACATTTAAGAGTCGCTATGACCAAGAGAGAAGATGGGCATGGGGTGCTGCTGATATTCCATATGCGATTGTTAGAGCTTTTGAAACTCCAGAAATACCCATGTGGGTTAAATTAAAGAAAATTGCGTTTATAATCGAGATTCATTTATTCTGGCCATCGTCTTTTTTTCTACTGACGCTGTCTGCATCGATTCCATCTTTGGTTAACCCAGCATTTGGGAGGACAGTTCTAGGCTTTTTACTTCCAAAATTTTCGTCGTTCATTTTGACAATATCGTCACTATTACTCATTGCTATTTTATATATAGACCATAAAATGAGAAAACAGATTCGCATCAAGACTGATTGGAAGAACATTCCATTATTACTGGTTCAGTGGTATCTACTTCCCATTATTTCATTTTTCCTCTCTTCCCTTCCTGCGCTTGATGCACACACGAGAATGTTGCTTGGTAAGAGACTTGACTACAAAGTGACAAAGAAACTTTAGTTCCCTCCGAAGTTTAGATTGACGGCATTGCTGTTTACTCCTATTCCAACATGTGACCAGCTATCAAGTTGGTTTGCGTTATGTCCGGGGCTTTGGGCAAAAACCCATTCAATTAGATGTGTGCCTGTAAGTTGACCACCATAGTACGAATTTTCTCCAAGTCGATTAAATCCAAGCTTTCCAAATCCGTCTTCATTGTTGAGGAAATTTTCAAATCCTGCGTGAGAATCAGTATTTGAAATTGATTTAAATGTATCTGCACGCTGCTGTGCATAGTCAGCAAGTCTTTGGTCCCAACTAAGCTCGCCCTTACCATTATTTCTTATATACACATTTAATGCAGAAAGTATTTCGTGACCATTTGACATCGCTGAGTCGTAATTAACCTTTATGGTATAGGTATGTTCATCAATTTGCTTGGCAACGCCCCATTCTAAGTTATCTGGACTCTTTTGAGATGGTGATGGTTCTTGAATTTGAGGTTTTGTCGGGACTCTCGTTGGAAGAGGCGTAGGGGTAATTGTTGGGATGGGAATATTTTTTACTTCAAGAGCTCGTAGTATTGTATTTGTTTTATTCTCAACTGATGAGGATTTAATATTCTGTGCCTGCGTAGATGGATTGGGAGTTTGTGATAACGAGGCTATTGCCACAATAACTGCCGCTGGTATTGATACGATGAAAATGGTTAACAACTCAAGCAATTGCATGTGCTACAGATTCTAAATAAGCCCTTTTAGAAAATGCTCCTCAACACTTCTAAAGTTGACAACATTCCATATGTTTTTTAAATATTCGGCGCGTTTGTTTTGATATTTAAGATAATAGGCATGCTCCCAAACGTCAACTCCAAAAACAGGAATAAGTCCGTTTGAAATGGGACTATCTTGATTTGGAGTAGAGATGATATTAAGGTCTTTGGTTTTATCAATAACCAACCAAACCCATCCGCTTCCAAATCGCGAGATCCCCGCCTGTTCAAATAATTCTTTAAACTTATCATATGATCCAAATACCCTATCTAGCGCTTGACCAAATTGACCTTCAGGTTTTTGATTTCTCTCAGGAGTTAAGATATTCCAAAAAAAAGTATGGTTAAGATGTCCGCCTCCATGATTAGTAACCGCCGTCTGACACTCATCAGGAAGAGTGCTAACCTTAGCTATAAGCGCCTCAATAGATTGATCGTGTAGTTCTGGAAAGTTTGTAAGTGCTTTGTTCAAGTTATCTATGTATGCTGAATGATGCTTATCATGATGTATCCTCATAGTTTCCTCGTCAATAAAAGGTTCAAGCGAGTTATAGTCGTAAGGAAGCGGGTCAAGTTGGAACATAGTTATTTTCTACTAACAAGTAATAACGAGATTATTGTACCACTTTTTATCATTTGTTTGTCAACGTCAGTGCGTTGGGGTACAATATAGGTCAACCATGCTCCAAGGATTTTTCACATCTCTACTTTATTTAATGACAAAATCATTATCGGGAGTGGAGGCAATATCGTACTATATCTCACAATTATCATTCAAGAATATACTTGAAAGCTCAGTATCTCTTGGACTTATGCCATTGTATTATCTGTCACTTCATCAATGGGTTGGTTTAATGGGTAAGTCAGAGATTCTCCTTAGGAGTTTTTCAATGGTCTGGTTTGGCATTTTTATAATTACAATGCACCATATACTTATGGAAGTTTTCTTCCAAAGTGAAAAGAAAGGATACAGAAGTCTGCTATTTTTCGTTTTTAATCCTGCCTTATTTTATTTTGCATTTCAAATACAAGAAGCGATGATGTTTTTGGGCTTAACGACATTATCTTTCTACTTTTTAGCAAAGAAAAAGTATGGGTTGTTTATGGGTTTTGGAATATTGGCAACACTTACGAGTATTAGCTTTCTTGGTGTTCACATAATTCAGGCAATATATATGAGTAAGGAATCAAATTTAACAAAGCGTAAATTTACACTTTTTTCAATGCCTATTGTTCTCTTGAGTGTTGTTTTAATGGGAATTATCTTTAGGAATTCTTCTCCTGCCTTGGTTGCACAACAACTTGCCTCAAGTGTTATGGTGCTTGGTGCAACGGGACTTAGTTTGTACGCTTCTTATCGACTTACGAATTATTCAAGATATTTAAAGGGTCTTGTTGTTGCATGTAGTGTTTTCATTTGCTTTGGTGTTGCTGCATTCTTTAGAAGTAACACCTCATTTGATTTTAAGAAAACCATAAATTCCGTGAGCGTTGTTTTGGCCAAAGACGATATTATATATGTGAAGGATCCAACACTTTACTATTTAAGCAGTTATTATTTTGCAGATAGAGTTTATTATTTCGGAGCACCAAAGAATCAGCCTTACTTAGTAAATCTTATACCCAGAAGAAGATTTACTAAAATGCTTCCTGCGTATCCACAGAAAGCCTTCATGATCGATACTTCTGGGAACTTTGAAGCCTTGTCATCATATTAAAATCTATGAAACATTTATCATTATTGCTCGTTATCCAAGTAGTCGTTGTTGTTTCAACTGTTGTGGTGGCACTTTTTAAGCTGTCAAATCTACCTCCCCAGATTCCTTTATTTTATTCGCAAACGAGTGCCAGTGGAAGAGTGGTCGATTCATATATGTTGCTTATAGTTCCACTCATGTGTGTTTTCATTATATTGTTTAATCGCTTTATTCTTATGCCTTTGAGTGCAACAAATCATTTAGTTTTGACTATTATTTCAGTTGTTAATGGGAGTGTTGTTATTTTATGTGCATTAATTTGCATGAAAATTCTTCTACTGGTAACATAGCATGCTTGCATATCTTGCACCATTTGTAACAGCCTTTCTTCTTTCAGTTGGGGTAACGCCATTGGTTTGGAGATTTGCTAACAAATTTAAATTGGTTGATGATCCAAAGACGAGATATCAACCCGCTCCGACACATACCGGAATTGTGCCTCGAGCCGGAGGGCTTGGAATATTTATAAGCATTGCGATAGCGATTCTTATATTTATAACACCTAATAAATTAATATTTGGGATATTGGTTGGTGCAACGCTCATTGTCATAACAGGACTTTTAGATGACTATTATGATGTTTCACCCTACGTGCGTCTGTTTTTAAATATCTTAGTCGCACTAGTTACGATTCTTTTTGGACTTGGGGTTCCTTACTTATCAAACCCTTTTGGAGGTGTAATTCGCCTAGATCAACTCTACCTAACACTATCTTTTTTTGGAGAACATAAGTTTTTAATACTTGCCAATCTCTTTGCTATATTTTGGATTGTAGCCCTTATGAACTTTATAAATTGGAGCAAGGGCGTCGATGGTCAACTGCCAGGATTTGTTGCGATATCATGCATGTTTATTGGTATTTTTGCATTAAGATTTTCTGGACATGAGATTGCAACAAATAGTGTTGCAACAATTGGATTTATAACCTCAGGTGCCTTTGCAGGTTTTTTGGTTTGGAATGTGTATCCGCAAAAAATCATTCCTGGTTACTCTGGCGGGGCATTAGCTGGTTTTATGCTCGCGGTATTGTCGATACTATCAT
>CAYNEP010000003.1:14226-19398 GCA_964396255.1 uncultured Gammaproteobacteria bacterium
TTTTAATGATGGTTTTGTCAGTACCAATAATTGATGCGTTGTATGTGTTCTTACGTAGAATATTATCGGGAAAATCACCTTTTAAAGGAGACAATGGACACTTTCACCATAGACTGCTCCAGATAGGGTGGGGACGGCGTCGAATTGCTGTATTCTATTGGATAGTTTCATTTATATTTGGCGTATGCGCTCTCTATTTTAGAGGAGAACAAAAAGCACTTGCATTTGCAACGGCGACAGTACTAATTGCAATTTTCATTGTTATCTTACAGAGGATTAAAAAAGAAATGGTTTAGGAGTAGTTAAGAGCATTATGGAGTCTGTTTTGTAGCATACTGTGCAGAAACCCAACCCGTCTTGCCCTTCTCATATTCAATTTTATACCACCCCGCACTCTCTTCAAGAAGTTCAAATTGTGCGCCAGGCTTGACTCTTGCAGATTCAGAAGCAGACGTACTCGCTTCAGATCGTACTCTCAAGAAGCCTGTTCCGGTTTCTTTAATTAAAAGAGTGGTCTTATTTGCTTGAGTGGTAGTTGTTGGGGTTATTGCAAGCGCAGCTGATTGTGAGGCGAGCTTCTTATCGATTGATTCGTCAACTTTTTTGTGAGATGGGTCAATGGCAAGTTTAAATCGAGCAACAACGCGATATCCATCAATAACATCTACCTTTTCAGTGCGAGGGAAAAATCCTGGAGAAGAAACGGTTACTTCATGTTGGCCCTTTTCAATGTTTGTAAGAACAAGAGCGCTATTACCATGTTCTTCACTATCAAGATATACCGTTGCCCCACTTGGCTCACTTTGAACCTCAATCTCACCAGTATTTGATTTCTCAGGCTTTTGAGTCATCTTTTCAAGTGTAAAGATAACACCAGATGAGGTAAGTGATGTAGCCCCTAAGTCTTGACTTACGTATGAGATAGTACCCTTATTGATTCTGATCTTTGACTCAAATACTGCAGATTGTGTTGAGTCATTGATGGATGTGAGTTTGATAATATAGTCACCCTGTTTGATTTTCTGATCAAATGGAGTTTTTCCAACCTCCATAGTATTGAGATAGATCATGGCATTAGGAGAGGCAATGACTTTTAAGCGCCCTTCAGTTGCGCTTAACTTCTGAAAAAGAAACTGACCAGTGAAAATTAATGCGAATATCACAAAAACAACAAAAAGTAGAACCACCTTATTACGCATGGAAGCTATTATAACCACCAGAGCACTATTTGTACACTCTAAAAAACAAGGTATACTTGGAAACAATACTCATGAATAAACAATCATATACATGTCGAGAATGTGGATATAGGTCATCATCTTGGTTTGGGAAATGTCCCGAATGTGGCGAGTGGGATTCTCTCGAAAAGACTTTCAATGTCGCTCAAGTATCTAAAACTGTTGTAAAAAAAGCACAAATTCAACAGCTCTCCAAAGTTGCAACAACTCAATCAAATAGGAAGGAAACGCAAGTGTTCGAATTTGACAGAGTATTAGGCGGTGGGTTTATCCCTGGAGAGGTTATTTTGCTTGCGGGTTCGCCAGGTGTTGGTAAGTCAACGCTTTTACTTGAGGTTCTTCAAAGATTAACTGTTTTATATATATCGGGTGAGGAATCAGCCGGTCAGATTAGACACAGAGCGGCGAGGCTTAAGGTTAATACAGATTCTTTTTATTTCTCATCGAGCACAGAGGTTGAGGCAATAATTGAAGCCGCTTCTGAAAATACAATGAAGGCGGACGTGATAGTGATTGACTCAGTTCAGATGCTCTATTCAAATAGTATTCCAGGCACGCCTGGTGGATTAACCCAGATTAAAGAAGTCGCATCACAGCTTATAGATTTTGCAAAATCAGCATCAATTCCAGTGATATTAATAGGACATATTACAAAGGAGGGGGCAATTGCTGGTCCTAAGATGCTTGAGCACTTAGTTGATTGCGTTATGGTGCTTGAGGGTGAAAGATTTTGCGCGCCTCAAAAAATAGGTTTGGCCCAACTGATGAGATTGGAGTATTTGAGATGAATGAGCTTGGCCTAAAGCAAGTTGAGAATCCAACTCAATTTCTGGAGAAAACGGGCGATTCTGCTATAGGAAAGGCTACGGTTGGTGTTATGGAAGGATCTCGATCAATATTTTTTGAGATTCAATCACTTGTTGTGCCTACATACCTTCCTTCTCCAAGGCGCGTTGTGTCAGGTCTTGACTACAATAAGGTACTACTTCTTCTTGCGGTTTTGCAGAAAAATCTTAAGCTTTCGCTAGACAAATACGATATCTACGTGTCCGTTGCGGGGGGAGTATCGACAAAATCAACAGCATCTGATTTAGGCGTTGCAGCCGCAATAATTTCGTCATTTAAGAACTTTTCTCTTCCGCTTAATGGGGTGTTTATCGGAGAGGTGAGCTTGCTTGGTGAGGTGAGACAGGTATATCAACAGAAAAAGCTTTTAAAAGACGCGGTACGATACGGATTTAAACCTATCTTCTCCAACGAAAGCATAAGACGCATAACTGACCTTGCATCTCAGTTAAAAAGTTCTTGATTATCGTACGTATTATCTGGTACTGTATAATGAGCACGATGGATTTTGCCTGTAATTGAGTGTGTTGCGATCTTCTTCATGGGTATGTGTCTTGTTAATAGACAAAAGAAGCAATGCGTGAACATGCTTAATTGTTAACTGTTGCAAATCGACTGAGCGTTATCTATAATAGTGCCTGTGCTATTTATCATTTATTATTATTTTTAAATTTCTAAACTACTATGGCAGAAGGAACATTTCAGAGGACTAAACCTCATTTAAATATTGGAACAATTGGTCACGTCGATCACGGGAAGACTACATTGACTTCAGCAATTCATACAGTTTTGTCAAAAAAAGGATTGGCAAAAGCTATGAAGTATGAAGATATCGACAAAGCTCCTGAAGAAAAGGCTCGAGGAGTTACAATTAATATTCACCACTCTGAATATGAGACAGAAGCACGACATTACGCTCATATTGATGCTCCTGGACACGCAGACTACATTAAGAACATGATCACTGGAGCTGCGCAAATGGATGGGGCAATATTGGTTGTTTCAGCACCAGATGGTCCAATGCCACAGACTCGAGAGCACGTACTTTTGGCCAGACAGGTTAATGTTCCAGCAATCGTTGTATTCTTGAACAAAACCGATATGGTCGCTGACCCAGAGATTATCGAACTTGTTGAGATGGAGGTTCGAGACCTTCTTAAGAAATATGAGTATCCTGGAGATGACGTTCCAGTTATTAAGGGCTCAGCACTAAAAGCTGCCGAGGGTGATCCAGCTTCTGAAGCTGCAATTGAAGAGCTTATGAAGGCTGTTGACACCTATATTCCAGAGCCAGTGCGAGATACAGATAAGCCATTCTTGATGCCGGTCGAAGATGTCTTTACCATTCAGGGTCGAGGAACAGTCGCAACAGGCAGAGCTGAGCGAGGAATCTTGAAAGTTAATGAAGAAGTTGAGATCATCGGTTTGGGTAAGGATACTAAAAAGACAATCGTAACCGGAGTCGAGATGTTTAGAAAGACACTTGACGAGGCGCGAGCAGGTGATAATATCGGTCTTCTCCTACGAGGAGTTGAGAAGGAAGATATTGAGCGAGGTCAAGTTCTTGCGAAACCAGGATCAGTGACCCCTCATACTGAATTTGAGGCCGAGATTTACGTCTTGACCAAAGAAGAAGGTGGACGTCATAGTCCATTCTTTAAAGGTTACCGACCACAATTCTACATCAGAACAACTGATGTCACAGGTGAGGTTACTTTACCTGAGGGCGTCGAGATGGTTATGCCAGGAGATAATATTAAGATCTCAGGTAAACTAATCTACCCAGTTGCTCTTGAGGAAGGTTTGAAGTTTGCTATCCGAGAGGGTGGTAAGACTGTCGGAGCAGGAGTTGTTACAAAAGTTATTAAGTAAATTAAGTTTTAAAAGAAAAAGAGGCCCCGGCATAAGTCGGGGCACTTTTCTTTTTTGTTCTTTAATAGAATGCCAAAAGGAAAGATAAGAATTAGATTAAAGTCATTTGACCATCGTTTAATCGATGAAACTTGTCAAAAACTCGTTGATACTGCCACTAAAACTGGTGCGTCCTTTGTTGGCCCTATTCCTCTCCCAACTAGAATTGAAAAATATGTTGTAAATCGTTCTTCATTCGTTGATAAGGACTCTCGCGAGCATTTTGGTCTTAAAATTCACAAAAGGTTGATTGATATTGTCAATCCAACAAATCAAACCATTGACTCACTCATGCATCTTGATCTAGCAGCGGGAGTATCTGTTGAGGTGAAGATGGGGTAATGCAGGTATCTGTCCGTAATTAATCTTACATAGCTAAAAAAATATACATCGAGTACTTTTACTTACCTTTTTTCTTAAGCTCGAGAATATAGTTTTTTAAAGCTGATAAGAATTCGTTTCGGGGTAGTAAGACTGCCTGTTCCATTTCTCGACTGAGGAAAACTCGTCTAGATGCTCTTTCCATAGCTTGCGTGGCTCTTGCAAGATTGATATCAATCATGCGGTTAAGGCCAAGGTCTTTAACTATTTCAGGATCTATAGATAGGTGTGCACTTATTCTATGATATGCTCTTAGTATTAATTTGCGCTCGCGTTCTGCAAGGCTTTTAAAACCACCTGCACCGTAGTAGTTATTAAATGTGCCCTCATAGTCAAATCCTAAATGTTCTCTTAGCCATTCAAAATATGCATAATGTGCGCCGATCTCGCCTCTTGATCTTGCGAATCCATCAATGACCATTGCGGCAAAGTTATCTCTACTGACTTGTTCTCCAAATTGGTATGGCTGTGGCTGAAAGCGATATTGCCAGAGTGGACTTCTAAGTCTATCAGTAGGGGTTCTCTTAAAGGCTGAGGTGGGTATTTCATAAGTATTAGGAGTCTCCGGAGTTGGAGCTTCAGCACGTCCCATAGTGAGAGAAGTATACCATATGGTTTATCGTTGACTTGAGAGGTAGGTTTGTTATATAATACGTCTTAATGTTAAACCGAAAGGCATTAACAAACGTCTGAGATTGCACCCTCTAGGTTGGAAAGGTTTAAATGACCCCAATCTGGGGTCGTTTTTTTTTTTTATTAAAAAAGGCAGGTTTTTTAATATGAACTAAATAAGAAA
>CAYNEP010000004.1:0-19242 GCA_964396255.1 uncultured Gammaproteobacteria bacterium
ACACCACCACCACTGAAAGTTCAATTATCGGTCTTTCCTGGAAAATCATTTGATGGTACGGCAACCATTCAGCTTTTTAATAAACAAAATGATATCGTCTACAAAGTAGAGGATGTTACTTTTGAAGATGGTGTTGGTTCGATTGATGCGCTGTATGGAATTTCAATTGGCGAATCGTACAGAGTTGTTGCGATTGCTGATTTTTATCTACCTCGACAAGCATCAATTACGATTGAGGAAAAAAATCTTGTTGCTTTTGAAATGCTCATACCGGGGGACGCAAATCATGACGGTAAGTTTTCAGTCGAGGATATATTTCTTATGCCAACTAACAAAACATTGTTCAGGTCATTTTTACCTTCGCTTTTTAAGCACTCATTTAAGACGATTCTGTCATCAAGATAGTATCTGCTGAAGCACAGCAATGTGCTTTCTTGGATTTTCTTTTAAGAATGATCCGACAATAATCTCATCTGGCTTATCTGTAAGTGATGCAATATCACGTGCCTCTTCAATCCCAATACCACCGTCTAGCGAAATTGAGCCAGTATATCCAAGACTTTTAAGCTGCGATATCTTTTTAAGCTGCGATGAGATGAAGGGATTGCCTTGGCGACCAGGTTGTATGGTCATGATTTGGATATTAGTTGATTTTCCAATAGTAGGCAATAGTTGCGCAACCTCCTCTTCAGGATTAATTGCAACCCCAATAGAAAAAGTTTCATCTAAAGTGATGGTTGATAAGCCATGTGTGTGGATATATATTTTAGAGATTGTTATGGTGCTTGTTGATAATAGATCTAAATCAGACCTAGGATTGTCACACATAAGATGAAATTCAAATGACTTACCTTGAGTCATAAAGAAGCTTAGACTTTCAAGCACATCTCTCGTTGAGATGGTTTTATTATCAACATAGACACCATCAGCAATATCTATCTGGAAGTGAGTGGCAACATCATTAACATTTTTGTAGGCATCTATAAATGCTTCTTGAGTGGTTTCAAGAATGCTTGGGATAATTCGCATAATCAGGAGTCTAATTTTTTCATGCGTCGAATGTATCGTTCAGACGGTGAGGGATTAGTTTGAATAAATTTCTCAATAATTTCCTTTGCAGTCTCAAGCTGGAGGTATTCTGCTGGAATACAAATGATGTTAGCATGATCTGAGAGTCGAGCGTGTGCAGCCTGCTCTGGTCCAAAACAAACTGCAGCTCGAACCCCTTTAAAACGGTTGGCAGCAATAGACATTCCGACCCCCGATCCGCATAGTAGTAAGCCGATGCTGTCGGGATTGGTGGTAACGTGCTTGACAACTTCTATTGCAAAATCGTTCCAGTCATCATTTGAATCAAGATGTGTATTTCCACAGTCAAAAACATGGTATTGTTGTGTGGTGAGCCATTCGATAAGTTTGTTTTTTAATGCAAATCCTCTGTGGTCAGACCCTGCGTAGATTACCATACTTTATACAGTATACTAGATCCAGATGTTTGATACACACTGTCACCTTAACTTCAAAACATTTGTAAACAATGTTGATGAAGTAATTAGCAATGCGGAGAATAATGGCGTGATGTTATTCGTTGTGCCTGGTACCGACGAGGTAACATCTGTCAAAGCCGTTGAGCTAGCTACTAAATATGATGGGGTGTATGGTGCTTGCGGTGTTCATCCTCACCACGTGTATGAACGTATTGAAAATGGAGAGATGATCACTCAGGAGGTTGTCGACAAATCCCTATTATTTTTAATGCCACTACTTGCCTGTCCGAAAGTTGTTGCAGTTGGGGAGATAGGGCTTGATAAGCATTATTACGCACAAACAAAATATAAAAGTTACGCAGTTGAAGAGTCCTTCATAAAAGCGCAGCAGCTTTATGTCATCGCGCAGCTGAAATCAGCTTTCGATTATAAAAAGTCAGTCATCATCCACAATAGAGAAGCAACTGACGAAACGCTTGAGCTACTTAAGGAACACTGGGATTCTCAATTTGAGAATAGATTAGTCATTCATTGTTGTGAGCCAAGTGAACGTTTTTTGGAATTTACAAAAAGCCATAATGTTTTTATTGGTGTTGATGGTGATGTGACGTATGACACTCAAAAACAAGAGTTTATTAAAAAAATTCCTCTTGATAGATTGGTTGTCGAGACGGATTCTCCATTCATAGTACCTGAGCCATTGAAGAGTCAAAAGGTGCGACCTAACACGCCGTCAAACTTGAGGGTAATTATTGAGTGTGTAGCAAAACTGAAAGGGGAGAGTGTTGGTGATGTAATTGATCAAACGACAAAAAACGGAAAAGAATTATTTCAAATAGGTTAGTTAGCGAGCTGCGGGCTGTTTAGATTTCATATCTTCTTTAACAACGTCAATGGCTGTTCCGGCAGCCAACCCCAGGAGAGCTGCTTGTAAGATTGCGAGCCATTCACCATCTCCATCTTTCTTTTGAAGTTCTTTTATGGCTCTTGCCATCCCTTCGGCCATAAATCTCATCGTCTTTTCTTGCTCTTCCAGTCTTTTTTCAAGCGCAGCAACACGCTCGCTCTCGGGGGCTGGTTGTGACTCAAGTTTGGCAACGAGTTCGCCGATTCTGGCCTCAAGTGCAGCAATGCGGCCCTCAACTGATTTGGGATCAACGTCTTTTTGCTCACCATCTGGTACGTTTGCTGTCGCTGCTGCCTCTGTCGTTTGCGCGTCTGCTACAACCTCACCCGATCGAGCTGTGGTGCCAGTTTTCACTTCTGATTTTGGTTTCTGACTCTCATATCGCTTTAGGGCTGCTGCGATTTCAGGACTTCCAGGTGCGTAAATAGCAGCCTTCTCAGGATTTTGTAACACAAATCCGTTCCACACCTTATCAGCGCGACTAACCGGGGTCTCACCTGATGCGGAGGTGGCCTGTTCATTTGCTGTTGGTTCTCCGATTCGGCCTGCAGTACGCTGAACAAGTGGATCTTTGTCCGGTTGTGGTGTACCATTCTCATCAAGATACACCCCAGCATTAAGATATGCCCAGTAGTCAGCTGAGTTGGTTTGTTTAAACTGTTCGAGTGCAATATCGTCAGCATCAGCCTTAAGTGATGCGTCCTCAGTCTTACCAGCATTTTGAAGTGCTAGAAGCGCTTTTCTTGAGAGCTCAATAAATCGTGGGTCAAGATGAATGTTTGCATGCTCAAGACCTGCATCAGCACGTCTCTTCTCAAGGACCTGAAGCGGTGTTAAGTCACTACTTGCCTCAACTGATGCCTCGGCCGAAGTTTGTGGTTGGTTGTCTTTACCCCCACCTCTGCCTGCTTTTTGAGCGCGGGTTTCGCCCACGGAATTAGGACCAGCTTTGGCTCTATCTTCATCGGTGATTCTATCCATAACAAGCGGCTCCCCATCTGCATTTTTTGTGGCTATGTCAACTTTGCCAGGCTTATCTGTCTTATTACCACTTACTCTTTCACTTTCAAGCCGATTAACTCTGTCAGCTAGTGCCTCCATATCTGCCCAAAGTCTTTGAAGATGCTCTTGAACGCTTTCTCCTTCTTTACCCTGGTCACCACTTTCTGCTTCTGGCTTCCCAACAGCATTTTGCCTAGGCGAACGATCGCGATCACCTCCAGCACCACCTCTGCCTTGAGTCGTTTTCAAACCATCTTTTCTGGCTGTACCAACCGCTGCTTTGTCAACTTTCCCATCTGCTGCAGCTACTACAGCGGGTTCAGGTTGGAGGGCTGCAACTCCTGGGAACGTTGCTTCAAGCGTAGCTGGCTCACCAGCTTCGGCAACAATAGGCTCTTTTACAACAGGTGTTACGATGGGCATTGCAGGTTTAGCTTCGGCAGCTTGCTTATCCTCAAGTCTAAGTGGTTCCGTGGCGACTGCTTCTGTGAATTCGCCCTCAACAATGTCATCATCTGTTGGAGCGGGGAGTGCGAGTTCTGCTTTTGGTGTTGCTGCAAGTTGTCGAAGTGCGAGATCTGCGGCTCCGGCGTCTGGACTTTCGGCTGCATCTTTTAGCCTTCTTACAAACGAAAATGACACGCTCCATCTCTCCTTACCACCTATTTGTGTTTTTCCTGCATGAATCTCAACTCCGCCGCCGTTTGGTCCGTATGCACCAAATTGTAAATTTGGATTATTTGGATCTTTGGGCACCGATCCGACCGAGATAAGTGGTGGCCTTTCACTTGTTTCTGCCATTTTAAAGTGTTTGAGTTGTGCTCGATTGAGCAACGTTTAAAGCACCATCAACATCTCCATTACCCATTAAATTTTGCATTTTATTCAAAACTGAATCAACCTGCTGCTGTTCTTCGAGTTTGAGAAACTCACTATAAACAGGTTTAAAGTCAACGTGCTTGAGTGTTAGGGCAAGTAGGGCTTCCTTGAATTTGGCAACGTCATTAAGATCGACACAATTTAGGAATTCTTGCGTAATGGATTGACCTTCTGTAGGAGAGAGTGATTCGGACTCTATCAACTCAACAAGCTTCTGAAGGAAGATTTTCTCAGTCTGTTGGATTGTTGGATGCGGCGGCATATAAAAACGATAGCACACCCCAACTTTGAAGTCAACTATTTATTCTTCTCACCTTCTGCAATTTTCTTTAGTGTTTCATGAGCCCCTAAGCGTTCCAATAATCGCGCAACCCATTTAGGATAGGGAACTGAGAGCTCTAATTTTGCTGGTAATATTTTCCCCTCCTCATCTCTCTTTGGATTTTGTTTTCCTGTACTTGCATCAGTCTCCATTTGTACTCCAAGTCGTAGGGTAGCTTTTCCGGTTGGAGTATCACCGTCTCGAGTATTAAAAGTACCTATCTCAACCATAGGTCGATGGTATCAAACTCCGATTTTGAAGTCAACAACGTCTCCATCTTGCATAACATAGTCGCGTCCTACGATCTTTGCCGCACCCTTCTCTCGTGCTTGAGTCCATCCATGTGAAGATACGAATGTTTCATATGAAACAACTTCTGCTCGTATAAACTTTTTCTCAAAATCAGTGTGGATTACGCCAGCTGCCTGTGGTGCAAGTGTTCCTTTTTCTATAGTCCATGCGCGTACTTCCTTAATGCCTGCTGTTAAATATGAGATGAGACCAAGGGTTTCGTATGATAATGTAATAAGTCTATTGAGCCCGGAACTTTGCAGACCAAATTGATCGAGGTATTCCTGTCGATCCGATTCTGGCAATTCAAGTAAATCAGTCTCGAGTTTTGCGCTCAGTGCAATAAACCCGGTTGAAAGTTTAGCATTTTGTAATATTGTTTTAATTCTGACCTCAGTTTCCGCCAAGCGCTCAAGTTGGGATTCGGAGACATTAAACACATAAATAACGGGTTTTAACGTTAATAAGTTGAGGTATTTAATACTTTGTAACTCCTCTTCCCCTAGATCAAGCGTTTTGGCTGGTTTTCCACTATCTAGGTGTTGTCGTAATTTCTCAAGCGTTGCGACCAAGATTTTTTCCTCCTTAGAGAGTGCTCCTTTTGGTGTTTTTTGTCGAGAGACGACCTCAACGTCTGCAAGAGTCAATTCGGTGTCTATGGTTGTTATGTCAGATAATGGATCGTGTTTGTCTGAGACATGAATGATTTGCGAATCTTCAAAGAGTCTAATAACGTGAACAATTGCATCAGTTTCTCTAATGTGGCTCAAGAACTTGTTTCCAAGTCCCTCACCTGTTGAGGCTCCTGCAACAAGCCCTGCAATGTCATAAAACTCAATAGCAGCGGGGATAATTTTGTCAGTCCTGACAATATCGGCAAGTACAGCAAGGCGTGGATCAGGGACCTCAATGACTCCGATATTTGGCTCAATTGTGCAAAACGGATAATTGGCAGCATCAGCGACCTTCTTTTTCAAGAGGGTATTAAAAAGTGTTGATTTGCCAACATTGGGGAGCCCTACAATTCCAACTTTAAGCATGTGCACGCTATTATATCAATATTCACCACTCATGACGTACATGATCTTTTTAAACTACTCATCATGAGCTCTTCTGACAAGCATTGAGTCAGAAAGATTGTTAATTGGATCGGGCCATGTGTGTGCAGCACGCATGAATGCTTCATCAAATGTTCCAGTATGCGCTACCTTCATAAGTATCTCAAGTCGTTTTAAAACGACATCTTTTTGATTTTTTGGGAGGCCAGCAAGAGCTATTGTCACCTCAGCGTCCCAGTAACGTAATGTTGGAAAATCAGATCTAAGTATTGCCAAGACATCATGAATATCCCAAATGCGAGGAGTCTCGGGTTTGTTGGGGTTAATACTCTTGTCATCAGCAAGTTTCATGATCATAATAACTGCTGGACATACTGTATGGACAAGAATTGGTTCAGAATCTGTATCGATGTCTGGCCGCGGAGGATTTGATGGCATAATTGCAACAGATACTGCAGTTTGTTTTAGAAATGATGGATCAAGCTTTATTTCACCATGGAGATGGTGGGGTGTTGTAAAGTCGAGCCCACCCTCGCCCCACGCTTTTACAGGGGTATCTAAAAATGATACAAAATCGTAATCCAAATGGCTCCTTTCAACTCCGGTTTGTAGGTCGACTGCCCAGCCTGAACTCAGTAAATTGATTAGTTTTCCTTGACGGACCTGTGGATTTTCTCTAAGAAATCTCCTTAAGCTTGCGATTTGGAATGGTCGACCATGTGGTCCTCGTTCTTTTTCGAGAAATGTTGAAAAACGTGTTGGTAGGTCAAGATGAACTGGAGCGACTTCTGAAGGTGGCATTGTCCGATAGTATATCACCAACCAGGCACAAAGTAAAGACTATGGGTTATAGAATGAGGTTATTTCAGCAAGAGATGACCAGTCCTTGCTTTTGACATGTTTGCAATAATGGTCAGTAATTCCTCTTGTGCTTTTTTTATGTTCTGTGATTTGCCCTGCCAGATCTTAAGTACTGGATACATAAATGCTCGATCAAAAGAAAATGAGACTGGATAGGGAAGAGATAGATTTTGCCCTATGGCATTGAGGTTAAGCATCGCCTCGAATGTTGATTGACCTCCTGATAAAAATACAACAGCGCCTGTCTGAGCTGGAACAACAGTTTTTAAAAGCTCTGTTGTTTTCTGAGCAACCTCAAGGGGAGTTGATTTTGATTTGGTCTTTGTTCCGGGTAGGATCATGTTGCATTTGAGAATTATGTCAGATAGATTGACACTTGCCTTTTTAAGTTCCTCAAATACTGTGTGTAGCACAATCTTTGTTGCTTTTTGACAGTCATCAATTGAATGACTTCCATCCATCAATACTTCAGGTTCAAGTATGGGCACATAGTTGGACTCTAGCGCTATTTGAGTGTATGTAACGAGTCGACTCACGTTATTGGCAATTACCTCCTCAGATGGTGTGATAGCTGATATCACAAATACACTCCGCCATTTACAAAACTGTGCCCCTTGCAATTTGTGTTCTTTTAGTCTTTTAGCGAGCGAACTAAGTCCTTTTGTATATTGTTCATTTGACTCTTGGTCATAATGTGACAATCCCTCGTCAACCTTAATTCCAATCACGATGCCACGCGCGTGAAGCGCGTCTTTAAATGAACGCCCATCGCTGAGTGTTGATCCAAGTGTCTCTTTGTGAAAGATGACGCCTGATGCGAATTTTTCGAGCCCAGGTGTTGTTGCTACAATTTCTCTGTAAAGAGTTCTATTTTGGGAGGTCGGCTCTATATTCCACTCCTCAAGACGAGTATTTATTGTTTGTGGTCTATCGTCTGCCGCAATGATGCCTTTTCCCGGTGCAAGTAATTGATTTATAAGGATAGATTGCATATTGGACATAATTTGAGTATAGCAAACCAGGTGAGACCATTAAAAAATGCTGAAGACCGATTATTTATTAATATCAAGGGCCGATTGGAAAATCTAAATATCACCAATTGCTCATATTTTTAAAACATGGGCAGAGCTCATATTATAGGTCACAAGCAGCCATGAATTCACGGGCGAATTTATCAGGTGAAAACGTTAGGCTTCGCTCGTACGCCTTTTTTCCTAGCATGTTTCTTGCCGATTTATCTTCTGATAATTGTCTGATCTTCATTTGAAGATCACGATCATTATTTAGATCTACAAAAAGTGCTGCTTTATCTGCTATCTCGTGGTAGATCGGAGAGTTTGAAAGAATTGATGGAGTGCTCATCGACGCTGCTTCAAGATATGAAAATCCAAACCCTTCATCGTGCGAAACATGCAGGTTGCAGAGAGCGTGTTTATAAAACCACTTGAGCTCAGCATCAGACACGTGTTCAGGGAAAATGAACCTCTTATCGTCACCTGCGATTTCAAGAAATTCCCTAAATTCGACGATCGATGCGTTGTCTTTATTATTCAGAACATCTCGACGATTGTTTGTTGAAAATGGCCTCCCTACAAACACACATGGCGTCGAGCCCATTTTAATACTTCGTGCTATATATGTCAGATTTTTATTCCAGTTAACATCGCCAACATACAAACAAAAAGTAGAAGGTGTTTTTATTTTCGGAATAGATTCATGATTCTCAATTAGAGATTTCGAAACTGTTAGGTGGCAAACTTTGATCATTGATTGCTCTATTTTCAAATATTCTTGAATGTCTTTTTTAGAAGCATGTGATATGGTGATAATTTGGTCAAAATCGTGAGCAAATCTGGTGTTAAGCCATTTATATACGATTCCTTTAATCCCAATGGGGAAATGGGCGGGATACTTTAAAGGTATAACATCAAAAATAATAAGTATTTTATTAACAGCCTTCGTTTGTATGATTTGGGGGGTGTGAAAGGGGAACCAATATGGGACGATGAGCGTTGCGTTTCTTGGGACGAGTGATACGTCTTGCACAAAAGTGATATCGGGTAAGTAGTTGCTAATCAGCTGTAAAACGCGCCCGCCTCCTCGAAATGTTGATGCGGTGTCTTTTTGTGATGGATCTAAAACATAGAGCGGTTTCATGATTCTTTTATTGTAACCTTATCTGCAATAATAGTCACGGCTTCACCGGTATGGAATAATGAGTTAAGTAGAGTCATACACCCAAAGTAAAATCTTCTCATTAGAGAGAGTGTTTTACGGGTGTGGTTAGTATAAAATGTTTGCAGTGTTCTAAATTCATGCTCTTCAAGAAGGTTTTTAAGGTATGTATCAGAAAAGTGCCATATATGCTCGCCTGGCATGAGTGATTCCCAATATATTCCTCGCAGGTAAAACAACAGATTTCTTGTGTTTGGCACGCCTAGAATCAATACTCCTTTCTTATGAAGGACTCTATGAATAAGTTGGAGTTCATGATTGGGATTATCAACATGCTCCAAAACGTGATTGTAAATAATGCAGTCGAACCTCTTTTGAGGGTGTTTTGCAATAAATTCTTTTAATGTACAGTTATATACTGGTAATTTTTTTATTCTTGCTCTGTGGTATGCCTTTTTGTTTGGTTCAAGACCAATAATTTCATACCTTTTTTCCAAAAGAAGCTCGACAAGAACCCCGGACGATGCCCCAACATCTAGAATGGATTGTCCTTTTGTGTATTTTATAACCGAGTTGACAATGGGGGTTAGTTCTTTTATAAGAGTTTGTTTGTTAAGTTCATACATCTCGGGTCGGCTTGACATGGGTTCAAATAGTTGAGGACTTTTGACTGTTTTATGTATTCCACAGTTGAGACATCGTCCTATAATTGCACCGCGGTAGTGAGTGAAAATTGAGCCTTCTGAGTAGATGTGAGTTGGTATAAATTTTTGCTTTGTTGGACTACAGAGACAGGCTGAAACATTAATTGAATTTTGCATATCACTCATAGTATACTAGTCAGTACTGGATGAATCAGACTCCTATTACTAAAAAAACGTTTACTAAACTTTCTTCTCATTGGGCAAAGCTTATTCAAGACGGTGAGTTTGCGACATTTGTGTGGCCTCCAAGAGCAGAACCAATTAGGCGAATAATTGAGTTTATTCGAAATGAAGAGCTACAAAATCAGCTTGGACTAGATACCCAGAAAACTGTTTTTGCAATAATCGATTTTAAAGATGAGCCAACAGTTGCCAAAGGAGAGCTATATGCAGATATTTTATGGGAGTTGTCACGAGAGCTGCGGGAAAAAGGCAGACTCGTTGATGAACTTGATGCATTAACGCTTCTTAAGCACTTAGAAAGCGAAGGATATCGAGTGGTCTTGTTCGTGTTGGGGCTAGACCGCATGCTTGAGAAGCATGACATATCCTTGGTTAAAGAAATTGCCCTTATTTATAAGCGATTTGTAAATGTTTCGGTCTTTTGTTTTTTAAGGATATATCTATCACCTGAAATGCGCAAATCTCTAAATGACGAGACGGTATTTACTAACACCAATATATTCTATACCCAAGTTTACTCAGTTGAAGATAGTAGTCAATTTATTACATTCATGGAGGAGCAGTGGAATATGAAGATAAGTGATACGCAGCGTACTTTTATTCTTGATAATTTTGCAGGAAAACTTGGGACTGTTAAAAATGCGTTGAGAATTTTGCGAGCGAATCCTACCTTGCCACTGAAGTCATTAATAAGAGATGAGTCGATAATTGAAAGGGGAAAATTGACACTTCAAGCTTTTCATCCCAGTGTATTAACAGTTGTGCGAAAGATCCAGGAAGGGAGCTATAAATTTTCCAAAGAAGACGATGAGGCTATGTCATACCTAATTCATATAGGGATGGTTAAATGTCATAATGATACTTATTCTCTGTTTCCGGTATTTCTGCAAGACATTCGGCTTGAACTACCAAATGAGGGGATTGTGTCAGATATCCCATCAACATTTGCTTCAGAAAACTTAAATAGTCTACTGACGTTTCAGGAACAGCGTGTTTTTAAGACACTTCTTGAAAATAAAGGAGCAATAATCTCACGAGATCGTATCGCAGATGATATGTGGGAATCAGATGTTGATGAAAAATATTCTAATTGGGCGATTGATCAACTTATGTATAGGCTCAGACAACGTCTAGCCCAAGCAAAGCTTCCATTTATCCTCAAAACCCGTCGTGGTCAGGGATTTATGTTGTTAGATACACGTTAGATAAGGCTCAACTCCAACTCAAGCTAAGCGTATTACTATGCTATAGCATTCACTGTAGGATGATTGATGCAAAGGGAGGGGGTGATTATCAGTGATCGAAGACACTCAGCTACTTGAGATATTAACGTCTATAACTTTGCTCTTTTACCCACTGTATTTATTGTGGGGTACTATGGTATTTCTTGGTTAGTAATTTTTAAAAGATGAGTCTTTGAAATTACTCGATGCCTGTGTCTTATTCTGAGCCTGCCATAACTCAATTAACTTTGCATATATAATCCAATATCTGAGCGATGAGAATAGTGAAAAAATGAAACCAGAATATCCATCAACATATCCTCTATGTCTAAAATATGTTTTGAAAAACCAATACAGTGGCATAACCTTTATGTATTTGATGGTAAGGGATAGTGAAGGATGAACTCCTTTGTTATGAAGTTCACTTGCCTCAAGGATGCTATACCGAACAAGAGCCTTTTGTATATATTCCTCAATTGTCGGCCATGGATAATGGAGAAGGTCGTGTTTTAAATGTCCAACTATGCCATCAATTTTCGCTTGTTCATGAATTGACTGACACTCAAGTTTTCCCTTTCCCTGACGATACAATCTGATAGTTGGGTCAGGATATTGACCACCTTTTGAAAGCGGCCTTCCAAGAAAATAATTTAGTCGAGGAATCCAGAATCCATTTGTCTTAGGGTTTTGGTGTAAGGTAGTTTGTATCTCGTTTTTGAGTTCGTCCGATACAACTTCGTCAGTATCAAGTTGTAGAATCCAGTCACCGGTGCATTTTTCAATTGCCTTTTGTTTATTAATATGAAACATGGGTGGATTATCAGTGAATATGAACTTGATAACTTTTTTTGAGTCGACTTTGATAATCCTATCTATTGTTTTGTCTTTTGGTGAGCCATACACAATTACAACCTCATCAACCCAGTCATACACAGATTTAAGACAGCGGTGTATAACTTCCGGATCATCACCTGAGTATGTGGCAATAGCTACTGAAAGTGTCATAAGATGATTGTACCTGATTATAAATCAGCAGGGTCAAAAGTAAAAAAATCAATTGCGGTTGTTAATCCTGTGTAGTTTCTTGTGGTGACGTATTCTTTTGCTGCGCCCGTCCATTGTGCAAGTGCGCGTAGGGCTTTGTTATAGGTGCGGGGCTGGAACACACCCCACTTAAACTGAAGCAGTACGTGCTCTAGCTGGTAGAGTATTGGATGATGATACTCAACATGTAATGCAGTCTCAAGCGTTCTTTGTGCAGATTGTATCTTTTCCGGACTAGCCTCAACTCCAGCGTTTTCAAGCATTCTTTTTGCAGCTCTTTTAGTTGCATAATGATTGGTGGCGAGCGTCATCATATATGAATATTCATAATCTCGTTGCTGCGGGAGTCTTGTGATAATGCGTCGCCAATTTTTCCTGGAGACATGGGACAGATTTGGAAAGTACGCTCTTAGACCCAAATCATCGATAATTTGGAGAGTTTTTCGCGGTTGGTAGATAAATGAAGTGATAAGTTCACTTGTGAATTTTGACGTGAGATGGTGGCGCTGCTGTGGGGGTAGTGCTTTCCATTCTTGTGCAAAGCGAGTTCTAAAGTCAGGATCGTGCAGTGTTCTAGAAAGTGCATCAAAGGCACCACCAGAAAGCGCAATGCTATATCCTCTTGTTTTTTTAGATTCTCGCAAGTGCTTTTTACCTTCTGGGGAGTAGTGAAGATTAAATTCATTTGCAACTACTTTTCTAACAATACGTAGCGCCTCATCAACAAAGCTCACAGGTGAGCGATCTGCCATTCTAACACCAAGCTCAAGAGGGCGGACAAGCGCATCAATTCCCGTATCGGTTGGTACAACTCTCAAGGCGCCACTTGCACTTACTCGAGAATCATCTGAGTTTGAGACAACCTGCTCTCTGTGCGATCCAAGTAGTTCAAGCTGTGCATGGCCAATCCTATCCCAACTATTTGCCATGTCCCCAAGACGAGTGTCATTATCTTTTTGATCTTGTGTCATATTGGCGGTCGGGGTAATTGAGACAGTGACGAGTGAATCAAAATCATCCCTCATGTGTTCATCAACATGCCTGCTTCCATCAGCTTTTATAGCAATTGAGAGGTCAACATAAGGGATTCCCGATCGTCGGCGACCAGACTTGACAATAAAAAATGTCTTATGAGGAGCAACGTCCATGCCATATACACCAACCTGGATTTGTCGCCGGGCTCTAAGTGGTACGAGTGAGGGTAATACACAAAATACATATGTTTCCTCAGTATCTGTACTTGTTGCTAAAACTGGATTGAGAAATCGTCCATCATAGGGCATGTGTGTTTGGTAATGCCGTCTATAGTATGACTCTGCATTACTCAAAATGTGTTCAAGTACAGTTTGTTGGTCTGTGCCTATGACAAGGTCTATATCTGGCCCTGTCATTAAGTGTCGCTTAACCTGGTCATGGAGTGTGTTGGGTCTATAAGCTTCGTGGCGATGAAACTGATGGATGTTACCCAAAACTAGCGAACTTCTTTGCATAAACTGAGTTGATTGAAGTACAGATGGATCATCCTCGCCAGTGTAATGATTGCGCCATGCGTTAAGTAGAATGTCATTAACTGTAACTCCTCGTACGAAGTGCTCTAGTGGTTGTGGGTCTTTGTCGCTTGAGTCTGAAAGTACATCACTTACGCCTATAAAGTCGGCAATGAGCGCTGCAAGCGGTGACGTCTCCATCTCGAGCATCGTTCCTGCATGGTAACCGTAAGGATGCATCGCCATGCGATTGTCGATAATACGCATGAAACTTTCACCGCCAATTCTTGGTGCTATTCCACCCGGCTCTATTGCATCAAGTATAATAGTATTGAATGTTGAGCTTATTTCTCTCTCAACATGTCTCCTAAGACCACCTGGGACAAGGACGTTGCTATCCATTGGCGGCAAATAAAATCCGTGATCTTCTGTACCCATAGTATTTTATAATAGGTTATTATAACAAATAGTACTATAGTTGTAGTATAATTTCGATATGTTTGATGAGCCTATAACCCGTGAGACGTTTGCTAACATGGTGACAAGATGGGTAGATGTTGCACAGAAACATGAACCATCGCTTTTTGTATGGCCACCAAAATCACGCCCTCACTGGAGAATTCTTCAGTTTTTAGGCGACTCGAAGTTGCAGAATACGTTATTGAGCAGAGACAGAAAGACACTATTGGTGTATGTAGATTATAAAGATGAGCAAAATATCGGATTATCTGAGCTTTATGCTAATCTCCACATAGAGTTGTCGCGGGCTGCTAAGGAGCAAGGTATAGTAAGTACGTCAACTGACGCGCTTCTACTCCTTGAGGAAATTACTCAACAGGGTTATGACGTAATTATATTTGTTCTAGGTCTTGACGCGATGCTCATCGAGGGAAACTTTATGGCTTACAAGGAGCTCTCAAGCCTAACAATGCGCACTAGATGTCTATCAGTTCTTTTTTTCTCATGTCTTTACTTATCAAAAGAATTGAAAAATAAGCTCATTGACACCAATATTATAAAAGGTATCGTGAGGTATGAATCTTTATATAGCGATCGTGATGCGAGACAATTTTTAGATTACATGATGTCATATTGGGAAATGGAAGTAGACGATGTGACTCAGGATGAAATTCTTAATTTTGCATCTGGGAGATTAGGGCTTGTTAGTAGTTTGCTAAGACTATTACGTCATAATCCTAAAATTGATTTTGATAAGCTTGTGAGCGATGAGATGATCCAAGATCGCGTGCAAGCAACGCTCTCTGTCTGGCCTTCAGAGGTCATAACTGTTCTTGATATGGTTAAGCGTGGAGTGTTTGCAGCAACCGAGCATACTTCTGAGATTGTTTCGTATCTTGAGCATATAGGTTATTTAAAAAAACAAAACAATACATATTATTTGGTCCCGGTCTTTTTGCAAAACTTCGAGTTTATGAGTGTTAAAAAAACATCCCTTCCCACTGTGTTAGTTGCGCTATTGTCAACCCAAGAGCAACGTGTCATGGGGTTGCTTATGGACCATGAGGGTGAGCTAGTGAGTAGAGAGCAAGTTGCCTATGCTTTATGGGAAGATGATGTTGATCAGAAGTATTCAGATTGGGCAATCGATCAGATTATGCATAGGCTTCGATCAAAATTAGACTCACTCGCAAAACCTTACGAAATCCTGACGAAAAAGAGACTTGGGTTCATGCTGCAAGCTTTTCACTAACTCCATATTGCTTTTGATATAGTTGTGCCTATTTTGTCATATTGTATTATCTAAAAACTGTTTAGTATAATCGCTATTTGTCTTATTCTGACAAAATGCTGACAATTATGACACAGTATGAGCAGTGGCCAGGAGGAGACGGAAGTCGACAACCTATGGATACAACACAATTAGCGCAAAAAGAAATGATGGGCACAGAACAAGCGCTTGAATTTGTACGTGGGGCAAAGTTTCGTCCGACTGAGGTTAGTCAATGGCAAGCAAGGTGTGTCGACGGGCGCTACAATGGAGAGGCAGCATCTGCTGCTCGCTCTATGCCTGGAGGGGATGCTGGAATGCTTATGGTTGGGATTGCAGCAATAAGAGACCTAAAGAATGAATCGTTGCTTCCTCGAGAAAGAGTTAGGGTAGATAAGGCATTAAAGGATTTGTTAAAGTCACATGGTGTTAAGTTTGCGATGCATACTGATGACCATCATGAAGATGATGGGCATAATCCTGCATGTGGGTGTGGACATTGTAATAATGCATTTGCAGACCCTTCGTCATATGGTTTAGGGCCTCGTGATACCTTGCATATTCAAACAAAACTTTCAGAGCTTGACGAAGATGATAAGGCTGAATTGACCGAGCTTGAAGGACAACATGATGAGAGAGCGGTTATTGTAGTGCGAGGAAATTGGGGGGTTTTGAGCAAGGCTCATGTTCAGGGGGAAGAACGGCAGGCGTTTGTGTTACAGCAAGATTTTCAAGACGCTGCACTTGATGAATTTGCTCAAAGACTAGCAGTTAAGTTTGATTTGGATGAGGAAACTGTTCGTCAAAAGGTTCGCGAGGTGGCAGCGAAGCAATTACTTGAAACGCTTGGTCGTATAGCCAAGGGAGTTCCAATATTTGAGGTCGAGATTGACGACGAGGGTGAGGTAGCGCTTCGTCAGGCAGCCTGAAGTGAAGCCTCAGTGAATGATTTTGGTTTTTCTCCTTCAAATTGAATAGTATTTATGTGGAGTTGGCTATTAACTAAGCTAGCATCTAGAATCTTTATCCTTTTGTTGCCTACAGTTGTCCAGATCCCCGGCCATGTATGGAGCCCTCTATAATAGTTATAGATAATATTTCCTGACGAGCTTAAATCCAATAAAACATTTGGATCGATCTTATTTTTGATGCAATATTCTTGTATTAAAGATGGTACCTCATCATTATTCAAAGGTGCATTTTTAAATGCCTTTTGAAGAATGCTAACGGGGATAAATCCATGATCTCTTGAGGGGATGATTGTATAGGTTGCTTTCGAGTGGTCTTGTTCTGTTAAATTCGACTTAAATGTGTCAATTCTTTTAATTTCTCGACTGAGTATCGGGATGAGCATATTATGGAGCTTTCTCTCAAGTTCCAATCGGGTTTCATCGGGTAAGACCTCAGCCTTATCTTGTGCTATTAGCAAGCCATGATCCAGTTTTAAGTCCGTTGCAACAAGCGATACTGCAGTAGTTGTATCACCCATCATAAGAGAATAGGTTGCTGGTGTTGCACCGCGATATTGTGGGAGTTTGGAGAAGTGGATATTCCAAAATCCGTGTGTAGGAAGCTCCAAAAATGATGAGGGTATAATCTTGCCGTAATAATAAATGATTGCTATATCAATGTTGTTAAAACGCGAGAGAGGAATGTCTAAAGACTCAAAAATTTCAATGTTATTTTTTTGAGCTATTTGCTTGACAGGGGAGGGTGTGACTATTTTCTTTCGTCCAATGGGTCTGTCAGGTTGGGTAACGACGAAGGAGACATCAATTGGGAGCTGTAACAGCATGTCTCCTAATAAGTCTCCTGCAAACTCAGGAGTTCCAAAAAAACATACTCTTAGATTCATATCAGCGGGTCACTGCAAATGATTGTACTTTAGCCAGCAGCTCCTTTGCATGTGGGTCAGTTTCGAAATGGACTCTGACAGGTTCAATAAGCCTATCTAAAAGAGGTACAAGTGTTTGTTTTAAGTCTGTTGGGTGAATTTCTTTTTTTTCAAATCTATCTTCAAGATCTTCATATGATAAGACAGTAATTATTCCTCCAAATTTCTCAGGACGCTCAATTGTAAGTTTGTCCATATTAAGTCGGTCTAATGATTCAAAGATTATGTACTTAAAATATTCTAGAATAGGGTTTTCATCAACAACCCCCTCTGGACACCAGGCTTTGCCAATTTTGCGCTCAACATCCTCTCGAGTATCGGTCATGAAAATCGCACTATCGGGGTTCGATTTTGACATTTTCAACTGAATTGTTCTGTTTGTCTTATTGTCCGTTTCGTCTGGTGGGGTTCCAAGTCCCATAAGCATGTGATGCGAGATAACTATTGGTTTCCAGTATCCAAGTTGTGCCCCAACCTCGCGTGCAATCATGTTAACTTTTCGCTGGTCCATCCCCAGCTGTGTTACTCGTGCATTAAGCGTAAAGACGTCAGCTGCCTGCATTGCGATGTACATAAGCTGTCCGAGTGTTAAGTCCATCGACTCCTCTCGACCAATGATTTCAGCTGCTCTGATAAATCGTCTAATTGCATTTGTTTTCGCAATTTTCATAACGAGCTCCCAGTATTTCGGGTCGCGCACCATGTCAGATGCCCAAACAAACTCAACATGATCAAGATCCATTCCAGCAACTCGCCATATTTCAATAAAATATTCCCCAACTGTTTTTATCTTGTCTAGGTCGCCCCCCATCTTATTATTAAGATATCCATGCCAGTCAGCGACAAGCATTTTGAAGGTAAACCCAGCTTTGATCATTTTATTGACATTGATGGTTCGCAGTATTCCCTGTGCTATATGCATTTGACCAGAAGGCTCAAATCCGTCGTAAGCAATGATGTTGTCTTCAGTTTCTAGGAGTTTCTTTAAGTCATCCTCAGTGATAATCTCTTCACCGACTGACTTGATCAGCGCGAGTCTTTCGTCAATTGTCATAGTAATTTCAAGTATACCACGTGCCTCAAGGTGTGAGTGTGCGCTTGAATTCGAGGGTTCTTATGATAAGGTCGGTTAGCGACTTTGACACCGTGAAAAACAACACGCGCCCGGTGAGTGGATTGGTTATTTTCAATTCGTTATAGATTGGTCCCGAGTAGATCGAGAATTTTTTATTATTTACTGTTGTTATGGTTGGGTCAGGTATAAATTTTGCTGATGATGTTGATGATTGACTCCTAATACAGTCAAATTGTATTAAAGATGTGTCATTTTTGAGTGTTGCCCCTGTTGAACTATTTTTCTCTATTTTCAAATTATCTGGATATATAAAGCTCATAGCACAAGGGGAGTGTGAGAGTGTTTTAAATTGTATTGCAGTTTGCGTTGGAATAATTGAGGGTGCTATTGTTGGGGTTATTGTGATTGGGGGGACGTATGATTTATCTAGTCTTTCAACTTGCTTGCCTAACCTAAACCCACCTAGAAATAGCACGATGCTAATGAGTGTCGCAATTACGATAAAAGTTCGTGTTGGATAACGCATACGTTTCTTAAGTATACCCTACGATGTCAGCCTAAAGTATGATCAATATATATTGACAAAGAAATTATTAAGTACTATACTTGACTCTAGATCCTCCTAATCTTGAGGACTGCACTTTGAAAGTTTTTCTAACAATCCATTAAATGAGGGCATCCTCGCCAAATTGGCGAGGGAAACGGTTGTCATGGTGTATTCATTAATTGATACACTTTGCTCCGGTCACCGCTATCATGAGATGAAAAACTTTTAAACAGAGTCCCATTATTATAAGGAGGATCTTTCTGTTACATCAAAAAATACTTCTTTTGTGACTTTTAGATTAACCACAGTCAATGTACTGATGTATTAAGTAGAAGTTTTCATGAGAGGCATTATGTTTGCGACGTATTTAAAAA
>CAYNEP010000005.1:0-18676 GCA_964396255.1 uncultured Gammaproteobacteria bacterium
CTGACTCCTTCAATCCCAGCAGATTGAGTAGTCCTGTTGAAACTATTACCTCTTTTGATGGGTTTTGCTTGAACTTTATTGAGTCGTTTTTTGCAACAGTTCTTGCAGAATTACTTGCCTCAAGTTGAACCATCTCTATGCCCGATGAATCAGTAGCAACAACCATAACATCATATACAGGAACTGCTGATCCCGTTGCCTCAACGCCGCTATTTGATATCGCTTTTTCCAATTTGCCACTACCAGTAGCCTCACCCAAAACATCTCCAACCCCTACAAAAGAAGGTGCGTCTTTAATCTCCTGAACATAACTCAATTGAACACAACCACCTTCCCACTCATGCTGCCCCCCTTCACTTATTTTAGGTATTATAGTCCCGTCAATACTTTTTGTAAAAAGGGGAAATTTGCCCTTTACCCATTTGCCTAAAAATTCTCCATTTTTATCATAGCCTGAAGCCCCCTCACCACTAAAAGGGGCATAAGATCCACCCCAAATCATTTGACCAAGATATCCACCTTCAATTCGTCGAGTATACCCCAAGAGTTTTGATTCATTCTTACAACTCTCATAAACATGTATTACCCTGTCTGGCTCAAGATTAAATTCAACCGCCCCAGGCTCAATTAACGTACCCCTCTCAACCATCGTAATCTGTGTTTTGACACCAGCAACTCGACCAGCAGGGCTCGATGAGATTTTTGAGTTTTTGTATTTATCGGAAAAGAAACGTCCTTTCTTGAGTTTCATTTTAGAAATCATAAAATAATCATGATTTATTCCACTTGCTAAGATGTCGGTCTGTGCTCGGTTAAAGTTTATTCTCCCCACAAGCGACACAATAGGAATGACTGCCTCAACTCCGTCAATTTTCTCTATTTTGTTCACTGCATGGCGGTTAAGCTTTAATGCGGTATTCTCACTTGCCGACACATCAACAACCTTGAGTTCTTCAAGCCCGGCAACCTGCCTAATAATTAGTCTTTCGATACCATAGCCCAGCGATAGTAAATAAACGATTATCCCGACTCCAATCGCCATGCCAAATATAGTTACAAGTGATCGACTTTTCTTGGAACTAAGATTAGAAAACGCAAGGTAGATAAGATATGAACGCCTCAGATGATAGCCGGTTTTTCGTTCAATGGTGTCTAAAATCTTGTTGATCTTCTCGCCAAATAATTTCTGAGAAATTGAGTGAATCTTGACAATAAAGTATCCAAGAACTGGGATCCTTGCAAATAACTTAATGAACTTTTCGGTCAAAAAATCGATAAGAACAATAAAAAATCCGATGAAGTGCAATGTTGACTTTATGCCTACTTTTATAAAAAAAGGTAAATTTTTTACGAATTCAATAATATTTGTTATCGAAAAATTTGAGAGTATTCGGCCGACTGTTGATATTATCTTCATAGTGTTAAATTCCTAATTTTTTCAAGAACTCCGGATCACGCACATCGCTTTCAGATGTGCCACCAATGGTCTTTTTTCCCATAACATTATCAGTATTATTTTTACCATCCATTAATCTGTGCTTAGGTCGATAGTCCTCAACTACCTGACCATCTACCATGTGAAATATCCTATTTGCATATTTTAGATATTCAAGATCATGCGTCACCATCACAATCGTTATTCCCCTTTTGTTTACTTCTAGGAACGTATTTATGAGTTCCTGACCAGAAACTGTGTCTAGATTTCCCGTAGGTTCATCTGCTACGATAATCGCTGGGTCAATGATAAGCGCACGAGCAAGACTAATTTTCTGTTGCTGACCTGACGACAATTCCATTGGACGATAGTATGCATGATTGATCATTCCTGTCATCTCAAGAACGCTCTTTGCTTTTCCCTCGATAACAGCACTGTTGTAGTTTAATAAGTGAAGAGCAAAGACTAAGTTTTCCATAACATTTAGTGAACCTATCCATAGTGGTTGTTGATAGATCATCCCTACTTTATGACGTCTAAATTGTGCGCGATCGTCGTCATTACCAATATAGAAATCCTTATCCTCAACATATATTTTGCCACTTGTGGGCGCTTCAAGTCCAAGTAGCGTATGCAGAAGAGTCGACTTACCACACCCAGAGGGTCCAAAGATTATTGCAAAATCTCCCTGAAAAATCTCAATTGAGACCCCCCTTAATATTGGGATCTCTCCATCTGATGTTACAAAGGTCTTCTTTATGTCCTCAACCCTAATAAATGACTTTGCGCTTGTTGTGTTCATTGTTTACTTTTTACCTCCAATATTTTTTAAAAAACCAAAAGTCTTTGATAGATTGGACATCACTAAGCTTAGAGCATCTTCAGTGATTTTTGGAGTGACAATGACAGTATCAAATGACTTTCCAATATTTCCAGATTTGTCTTTGGACACGGCTCTTAGATGATAGATACGCGAACCTTGCAATCCAGGAATAGTGACACAATGATTGAGGGTTAGATTGGTATCCTCTTGACTTGACATTCCATATGAGTTGTTTGTTCCTTCTCCAAACTCTATCTGACCTGTTGCGGGCTCATCAGTATCCCAACAAACCATAATCTGAGCCTTGGCATTCTCACCGGCACCAACTATAGTACTCTCTACATTACTATCGATTATCTCGGGAGGTCGCAGATCCGCAGATGTCTGAACCTTTTTTGGATCGGCAGTAGCCTCATTGCCTGCAGCATCACGCCCCTTGACAATAATTGTGTATTCATCCTCATCTTTAAGATCGGTCAAAATAATTTCATGTTTTAGTTTCCTCGTCAGTGAGATCTTATCTTTCGCCTGTTGAGGATTTGCTGTTGGGTAATATGTCACAATCGTTGAAACTTCAGTATTAGCAGACCAAAGCAATCTGAGGGTGGCACTAGGCATACCAGCGACCTGCTGAACCTTTAAATTAAGGATTTTTGGCACCGGCAAAGTTTGAAATGTATGGTCTTCGCCATCATATGAATTTCCCTCATCATCATCGGCCGTCACGCGTAAGTGATAGAGTGTATCCTCTTCAAGATCTGTGAGTTTGACCGTATATGTGCCACCCGTTTTAGATACTGCAATATCCTCTATTGATCCATAGCTTGAGGTTGGACCAAACTGTATGCTAGCCTTCGTTGCGTGGTTTATACTGACATTAATATAAGCGCTTGATATACTCACGTCAGTAATTTTTACTGCCGTAACATCTGGAGCAGAATTGGTAGTGAAGGTAAATTCTGGAGAGTTTCCTGTATTCCCGTCTTCATCTGTCCAAAGCGCTTTTGCATAATATGTCGTTCCCGGTGCCAGATCCTTAAGACTCACTTCATGTGCTGTCGTCTGTGTTGATGACCCAACTTCATCGCCATAATCACCAGACTTTTTTCCGTATTTCACAAATGAACTTGAGGTGCGATTGGTACCCCAACTTATTGTCGCGGTTTTGGTCTTAACAGTTGCAGATGTCGTTGCCACAAGTGTGGGAGCACTGTCCCATCTTCCATCAGGAAGCAAAGAAACTGTTTCTCCAGGAGCCGAACAGTTTCCCGTCGAGTCACAAGCTTTAGCACAGTAATAATATTCTTGTTGCAATAAACTTGAGTTCACATATGATGCCTCAGTCGTTGTAGCGATATTAGTAAAACCAGTCATGCTCGTTGAGCAATTAGCGTCTGAGGTAGTTGACCGATATACTTTATAGTTAGCGACACCTGATCCACTGGCAACTGGCGGATCCCATGACGTAGCTAGCTTCCAGCTCGAGGTTGATTTCACAGACACATCGGCAATCTCCATATCAACTGGTGCTCCTGGAGCAGATGTATTTGCAGTAAAAGTAACCGACCCATAAACATCGTAATCAATATTCCCCGCCTCATCTTTGGCAACCACATAAAGTGTATTCTCTCCTGGTTGCGTGGCGTAGGCACTCGCCGAAAGATATGTTACAGAGAGTCCAACCTGATTAACGTTACTGGCGGTTGGAAGTGCATTAATTGAATAATAATATCGCAGATTCGATTGAGCTCCAAGATATGTAGTTGGCGGATCCCAAGTGAAAGCAAACTCGTTAACTGTATTTGAGCTTGGAGTGGCAACGACATTTGTTGGAGCACTTGGAGCTGTTGAACTGTAATAGTACGAGGAATTGACATATGCAGATGCAAAATTTCCGGCCGTATCTTTTGCTCTGACGTAAAACGTGTTTGCCCCTGACTGGTAGGCTGTTATGTCGGATACTGTCAAATTTGCCGTACAGGTCTCAACCGCACCAACTGCGCCTGTTTTATAACAATACGAAGCGACTCCAGAATCAGCATCAGATCCAGCATTCCAGGTGAAGTCAAAATTATTTGTCGCCGTGTATCCTGGAGGATCTGACGTCACTGTTGATGGGTTTGAAGGTACAGTTGTATCAAGTTTGTATATAAATGGTTGCCATATGGTCGAAGCAACATTACCAGCATCATCCTTTGTCTTGATTCGTAGATAATAAGTCGATCCGGACGACAGACTGCTAGCAGTATAGGCGGTGGCGGTTTGTAAAGTTCCATCTGTGACTGGATCAGCGCTACTGTTTGTACCAAAATACACATAATAGCCGGCAATACCCGACCCCCCACTACTGTCTGTCGCACCTCCAGTTGCATCTGCCTCAGGCCAATCAAAATTCGGAGCCGTATACGTATACCAAGTATTAGTAGATATCGATGTTGCTTGACCAGAAGTTGAGTATGACGACAAAGCTGTTGGATTAGAAGGTGAGGCTGAATCTGAATAATAATTAACTGTATAAGAACTTATCACGTCCGTATTCAAACCATCACCAGATGTCAGATCAAAACGAACCTGAAGATATCTATTGTCAGGCGACTTTATCTCATAATAACTCACTCCCCCATTTGTTTTTGTACTTGCCGATGCTGTCCAAGATGACCAAGTACTATTATCAGATGATGACCTTGTATAAGGAGTAAGTGTTGTTCCTGATGCACCCTCAGTAAATGTAACTGCCAAATTTCCAAACTTGTAGACCGATGTAAAATCATGAACTTGAGAGGTGTAATTTCCTGTTGTTGAAAATGACGTTGTGGATGTCTCGAGTATTGACGAGTAAAGACCGTCTGTGAATGTGTTTGCACCTCCGCTCCCACCAATTGAGTACATTCTCCCACTTGCACTGTCGCCCGAAGAGCCTGAATTGTAATTAGCAACCGCAGTATCAAGAGCGGTCCAAGAATTACCAGAAATCGAATATTTGTAGCAAAGCGCCGTATTACCACCCCTGCATACAATCAACAAGTCGCTACTTCCTCCATCAACGGCAAATCCGTCTGTATTCACTGCACCAGTGATTGCCGTCATCGTTGTCCATGAATTGCCCGACACGCTATATCGATAAAATGTGGTCGTGTTAAGACCTCTTGCCGTATAGATATAGCCACCCTCATAAATTAGATCCGATCCAGTGCCAAGCGTTGCAGGTGCAACTGCCATCGTCGACCAACGGGATCCACTAGATCCCTGAGTATCATACCGATAAAAACTAGTCGTCGATCCACCTCGTGCATAATAAATATACCTAGATCCATCATAGGTGAGACTCGCTCCCGATCCAGGCGCACCAGGCAACACGTCTGTCGTGATCTCACTCCACACGTCTGTTGCAATATCATAGATATAAAATCCCGTATCATTTGCCTGTCCTATTGCGTATATTTTATTATTCGTACTCTCATACAAGAGCTCGCTTCCAGTTGAGAATGCTACAGGGATGTCTGACAAATTAAGCACAGAACCCGTGGCCGAATCGTACCGTGCAAAAAGTGTATCAATCGCTCCCCTTGCAACATAATAATAGGTACTATTGCCTTTAACGATATCTGCCCCTGTTGTAAACGTTTTGTAATCTACTCCCCGGAAGAAAGTGCCAAAGATCCCAAGAGTTGGTATCAGCCACTGATTGGTACTTGTGTTGTATGTAAAAATATTCTGAGTATTATTCCCTCGCAAAGCGTATAGTTTCCCGCCCACATTTTTTAAATCAGCTCCTTGACCAAAAGTTGTAGGCCCTTCATTTAACTCGCTCCAAGCACTCGTTGCGATGTCAAATTTATACAATGACGTTTTGGAGTTTCCTGGAATATAGTATATCGCCTCCTGTGAGCTTACATATTCGATTGCTCCATCATTTTGAGCAATCATTGGCAGTGGAGGCAACGAGCTCCACGTATCTGATGAAACTGTGTATTTAGAAAAACCAGAGTAACCACCGCCTTGAGCTGCGTAGATTGCTCCGGTTCCGTCGTATGTAATATCGCCTCCTTGATACATGGCGTTAAGTACGTCAAATGACACGTTCGTCAGAGTATCCCAACTATCCGTCTGGGTGTCGTATCTAAAAAAAGCATCGTCACTTCTTCCCCGTGTCACATAAATGTACCTACTTCCGTCGTATCGTGCCGAGCTTCCACCCGAAAGCGTCAAAGGGGCGTCAGAAGCAGCCGCATCACTCCACGTATTATTTGCTATATCGTATCGCCAGAACGAGGCTGTTGCACTTCCACGTGAACCATAAAGATACCCAGATGGTCCCTCCACAACCCAACCATAGTTCACAGTAGCCGGTGCCACCGCAAGCGTCGCCCACACGTCCGTTGCTATATCATAACTATAAAACGTCGTCGTCGCCTGACCTCTAAATGTATATAATTTGTTGGAAGAAGAAACGTGTGCGAAGTTTGCTCCATAAAAAAGAGTAGCTGGCGCAAGTGAAATCCTCTCTTGTTCCCAAATACCACCCGTATCCCCAGACAACTTAATCTCGTCGCCAGCTGAAACTGTACTACTATTTGTCCCTGAGAAATCACTACTTGTTGTGTATGTCGCGCCCGTTGCCGTAACTCCATTAAAAACATACGTGAAACCGGTAGTTGCACTACTCACGTTTCCGGCTGAATCCTCTGTTTTTAACCTCAAATAATAAGTTGTTCCATTTGTCAAAGTCTCAGTCACGACAAACGTCGATGTGGTCTGGAAACTACCTAAAGCTTCAGGATCAGCACTACTGCTCGTGCCAAAATAGACATGGTAACCGGCAATTGTTGATTCTGCGTCAGTCGCACCCGACCATGTTAGGTACGGATGAACATAACTATACCCAGTTCCACTGACAAGCGCTGAGCCACTCACTTGTTGAGATGATCCAACAAACGAACTCGGATTTGTTGGAGCGGTCGTGTCACCATTGTATGTGATCGTAATATCGTTAAGTGTCGGGGTGTCGACATTGCCAGAATCGGCGGTAAATGTTGCTCTTACTTGAATATATCTATTTGCAGTTGATGCGATCGTTGTTCCACTTACGCTTTGCCAACCAGACCAGGTTGTTCCATTTGAAGAAGTGCGGGTTTCGTATGTAATAGTCGATGCTCCGGGAGTCGATTTTGTAGATGTGAGTGAAGTAAAAGAATTCACGTACGTAAGATCTATTGTGTTAGAACTCCAAGTACCAGACGCCTGATATTTGTTTGATGAAACTGTGTAACTTATCATCCTCTGAAATGTTGATCCCCATACTGAGAAAATCGTCCCACTTCCATTACTCACGAGCGACCCGCCTGCATATGGGCCCACATCGCTTGCGGAGAAGCCAATCAAATTCTCAAGCCTTCTCCAAGTATTTGTGGCGATAGTATATTCCCAAAAATCAAGACGATAAAAACCCGTTTGTACATAAAATTTGCCTGAGTAATAATCTGCATCTGTTCCGTAATATGGGCTAAAAGGAAGATTGCCAACTTCTGACCATGTATTTGTGCCAATAACATATTTATAAAGCCTCACCTTACCCGTACCACCAGTGAGCGCATAAATGTCCGTTCCATCTGACAAAAGCCGTGACCCAATACTCATAAGCACATTTGAAGGCAAATCAGCTACAGCAACATCGCTCCACGTGTTACCTGAAATACTATAACGGTAAAAAGATGTTGTATTTGCCCCTCGAGTCCCGTATATGTAGTCACCCGATCCAGGATATGCAAGAGATCCTCCGCCCGTAATCGTTGCTGGGGCAACTGCAAGTGTTGACCATGTTCCTCCGGCAATATTGTAGCTATAGAAGGTTGTGGTGCTATTTGCGGCATAATAATAAATATTACCCCCCGCAACAACCGCCTTTTGCTCACCAGCGATGTTTCCAGGTGCAACAGTGAGCGTAGTCCAAGTATTAGTCGAGGTATTATAACTATAGAAATTTGTCGATGTACCGCGAATAAGATAAACTATGCCGCCAGAATAAACTAGATTTGCACCTGTGCTTAATGAGGCAGGAGGCTCGATAATAGATGTAAAAGTATTGCTTCCGATTGAATATGTCCATATGTCATAACTTCCATTTCCGCGGAAAAGATAGTACTTGTCTACGCTTGATACATAGACAAAGGAATGGTAATTAACAACCTGGGGTGTTGTTGCGAGCGTTGACCAAGAGTTACCACTAATACTATACCTATCAAAGGTATTTGTTGCACCTGATCTTGTAACATAAATATAGTCCCCGTTTGCAAGAATATCATGATCGCCATTGATAGCGTTAGTCAGCGCAGTCATTGTAGACCAAGAATTCCCTGATACACTGTATCGGTAGAATGTTGTTGTATTATTACCACGAGGGGTATAAAAATACCCACCCGAATAAACTAGGTCCGAACCAGTATACATTGTTGCCGGTGCTGCGGCCATACTTGACCAATCATCAGTCGAAACAGTATATTTCCACATATCCATTGTGTTTGAAGATCGTAGTACATATAGATTTGTCCCGTCTGTACTTATTGAGACACCATAAAGAGTATAGTCAGGGAGGTTTTCAAGCTCGCTCCACCTATTTGCGGTAACATCATATCTGAAAAACTTTTTTTGGTATCCTCCAAATAATGCATATATATAGCCGTCAAGATAAACCATGTCTGATTTGTATATCGATGTTGAAAAAGGTGGACTAGCCATCCTCTTCCATGTATTGTTCGTGGGATTATAACGGTTAAAGTGAACGTCATTTGCTGGGATTGTGTAGATGTATGTTCCATCAGAGACTGAAGTCCCACCTTGGGTTTGGGGTAGTTGTGTGGAGTTGGTAACAGTTGACCCCCATTGCCCACCATCTTTAAGCTTAATATTCCCCTTTCTCGTATAGCTCTCTGTATTTGAAAACGTCCCGGAACTAAAATCATTTTGTGTAGTTAAAGTTTGTGTTATTGCTCTTGCCGAATGACTTGTAGACAGAATGAACGGCATAATAAAAAATACTAGTGAAGCTATTATAAGGCTCAATACATATCCACGAATGCAAGAGGAAGGTGATTTCATGTCAGAAGAATTTGATATCACTTGAAGTAACTTCGAAATTGATAAAAAAACGGCACATATGTACAACTATAATAGATTTTATTGCATCTAATCAAGCTCAATTTACCCATAGATAAGAATGCCCTTAGGGGCATATTAGAAGTGACTTACCTGAATACCAAAAGCAGCATCTACTTGCACAAGATCTGTCACTTTTAATGTCCCTGCCTGTGTCTTCCTTCTCCACATCGATGCTTGATAAAGCGCAGGAATGTCAGATGCTGTGCCCTGCTCCCATGCGTTTACAGCCTCAAGAGTCGTGAAGGGAATACGTGATTGGTGGCTAGGATCATGAAACACCAAACGCAGATCATGCAGAGAATACCCATCGGGAACATTTTTCAAAACCCCCACTCCAACTTCATGACCTCCTGAAACTTCTGCAGCTTGTAGCACTTCAAAACCAGCAATGCATGTAAAATCCTTTCCGTTTTGAATAACAAGTGGAGGGCTTGTATCTCTTACACCATCCGACTGGAGAAGCCTTTTAAACAGCACTTGGCTAGTTGGAATGCGTGGATCATGAAGAACGGCTCCTGGAAATATTGATGTACTTTCTACTGCTAAACCCGCATTAAGTCTATGATTTATTTCAACTAACTTTTCTCCAAGCCCGCTTTGGCCCGAACGTAAATTTTCAGCCATAACCGCGACTATTATACACCAATTATGCTCTATCTAATGATTACGCTTATTTTGGGGTAATTTCTCTAAAACTCAGCAGCTGGCAGTTTTTTTAAAACACCATCCCCAGAATTTGACCGATATCGCAGATTTGACAAACCTGATCTTTGAACATATGACGGAAGATCTTCTGCTAATCCACCCCATGTTGGATCAACAACCACATAACCATAAGAAGAATTTTCCAAGGTAAAATGATAGGGATTGCTCGATGACATGACAAGAGCCGTGTGTGCGCCTCTTGGGGTATCGAAAACGATCTCTCTCGTATCTATCTCGAATTCTCTCAATGTCCCTCTACATAGTCCAGCCATGTGACGACACTGAGCACCATGTTGAGCAGCCCCTCGCAATATCATCGTGTTAGAGGCGGCATTATCAGCAAACTGCCCAGCGTTCCTCGTGTCGTATGGGACTGACTCATACACCGCACGCGCAGCAGCGCGAACTCTTTCGGGAATCGAGACTTGATTAATATCATACACGCCAAGTTTCCGCTTTGTCGCTTCTGCCAATTCCTTAAATGCTCTTGAGTTAACTGTTGCATCAATCGCATTACCTCCCCATTTCCCTCCTTTATCAGAATTATATGAAAGCCTTCGTGCAGCTTGCGCTGCAAGCTCGCCACTGTGTGCAGCAAGTGCCCTTCCCGCCTTTGCGCCACCAGCCCCTAATATCCCCCCAAATACCGTTGAGTAGCCAGCCTCTACTAAGTTTCCTCCAAATGAGACTCCATTTGCCCTACCTGTAAATGCCCCCTCAACGGCCGTTGTGGCTACTCCCAAGATATAGTCTGCTCCTATTGTTGCTGCTGCTTTAGTCGCTGTGGTTGCAGCAAGCTTTGCAATCTGGGTACCAATCCCTGCACCAACCGCACCGCTCGCCGCAGATATCGCAACGCTCCCCCAGCTGACCTCATTCAAACTCTTTCCTTCAACTAGTAATTGCGCTCCAAGATCAAGACCCGCTCCAAGAAGTGCTCCAATACACATCGGACACTCACCGCTCGGGTCGTTAAGCATTACAGGATCATCATCGGCGTAAGCAAATCTATTTGGCCCCTTAACAGAATCTGGCTGAATAAAAATTCCAAGTGATGGATTGTAATATCTAGAATTGTAGTTATAAATCTCAGATTCGTCTACAACTTTTTTTTGTTGTGTGTAATACTTGTCAGTCACCTTATTATCTAAAGTTTCCTGAGACTCTCCATAAGGATAATATGACGGGAATGTTATAATGTCTCCCCCTTCGCCTACTACAGCTTTTGTTGACGAGAGATAGTCTGAAATCAATACTTTCTTAGTTTTCTTTCCGTCGTCATTTTCAACAACAAGAACGCTATTTTTATTAAGTGGTAGGCTTAGACGAGTTGTATGCTTTAAGTCCGAGGATTGTGCGCTAGCACTCATTGGGCTTGCAAGCATTGTTAGAATGGGCAAGATTATAAAACATAATTGCGCCATTAAGGTTCCCTTAGCGATATTTGATCGTCCAGAACTATTCGCTCGTGTATTCATCTTCAAACGGTCCGAAGTAGTAAGTCTGCTTTACAGGTTTATCATTTCCCGGCTTATAGTCCTCCTGCAAAACAAGAGTTCCGGAATAATCGTAGAAGAAGTCAACTGTTTTGACAAATTCACCATTTGCACATGCTTGATTTCGATCCTTTTTCACTTTCATTGAGATAAGTTGATTTAGGGTGTTATAGGTGTAACATTGCTTGTCATCCTCTAGCATTGATCCTTTTATTTGATCATACTTAAAGCTGATCGCGCTCGTTTCGTTTTGCTGCACTGCCTTCTCATCAGCAAATCCCCTGCCTGCCGGGAATAATTTTCTCAATAAACTTCCCAAAGCTGTGTTCTTGACAACAATCCAACCATACTCATATTTTTTATTGCACCCAATCTCAAGATGAGGAATTGTTGTGACTGGGAAGTCACGATCCCGTAGACCTCCAAATTCAGAATTATTTGCAGGACATCCGCTTGATCCATCTTTGTTATTACAATATTTATCAACTACTTCAAATTTGGACGACCCACTTCCAAAGTATTTAATATCAATATATGCCTTATCTTTCCCAACCTCATAAGCACCTGGTAGCTCATTTTTCTCATCAACACAACATAACGTTTTGCCCTCAAGACTACATCCGCCATCTGGACATGCTTTAAAATGACCATTTGTAAATGGATTCCAAAATTCCTTATTATTTTCGTCAGTATCATACTTTTCTTTTCTTTTGTCATTGATTGTGAAGAACTCCTTAGCCTCCTCGGTTGTTAATGGCCTCAATGTCCCATCACTCATGCGCTCCTTAATTGTTGTGACTGGCTCAAAGAAACATCCCGCAGGTGTTGGGGTAGGTTGTGCTTTTGTTGGGCTTGGCGACGTTATAGTTGGGGTAGGTGACTGAGAAGGTCGTCTCGTTGGAGTTTGTGAGACATCAGGAACAGCACCTTCTGTTGGAACCAAATCAATAGGCGGAGTTACAAACGGACGTCCGATAGGATCTCCCGGACGCTTGGTTGGCGTAGGTATTGGATCTGATGGTCTAGTAATTGCCTTGGGTGCAAAAAATGGGAATTTATCATCGTATGCATACGTAATTAGATCCTTCTCTTTCTTACTCTGCAATCTACCAAAAGGATCATAAGAGTAGATAGCATTGAACTTGCTTGAGTCAGCATTAGTAAGTCGAGCAAATGAATCGTATGTATAGGTATAGTCAATACGTGTTTCAACTTGGTCCTTAAACGTAAGTTCGTTTATCTCCTTTAACTGTGCCTTGTTATCATAATGTAGCTTTTGATAGAAATATGGCACTAATACTTCAGTACCAGTCGCATCAGCTATATCTTTTCTTGCAAATCCAATGTCGGTCAATCTTCCCATTGCATCATAAGGCGTTCTAGCTAAATATGTCCTCGCGCCCAAAACAAATTCACTTTCTGTTGCATGTCCATATTTATCAAATAGCGTGCTTGCTGCCAAAAGCTGACCATTTAACTTAGTTTTTTGTGTCACGCCCTCATTATCAAATTCTATTTCATAAGTATGATTATCGGGATATTCAACCTTCACAATTTGTGAAAGCTCATTAAAATGATTGGTCGTCTTGTAAGTCTTATCACGAATCGTTTTGGTAACTACTTTTTGACGACCTGCACTGTCGTAGGTAAAAGTATCTGTCCCCATGTGATGCTTCACAGACACAAGTTTGCCAAGCGCATTTGGACCATTGTCGTACTCATACTCAACATCTTTTGAATCTGCCAATATCCCCTTAAACAATTCCTGATTTTCTGCGTAATATGTGGTTGCAATCAATCTGCCCAAATCATCATATTCTGAACCAACATCTTCACGATCAACGCGTTTTGTGTTTATTATATGACCCAATACATCATATTGAAACTCACTTTTCCCAAGTGACGGCTCATCAGATGTGAGTAAACGACCACTTTTATCATATGTCACATATGTCTCAGCTTTGCTGCCTCCTTGTAATTCTTTTAGCGATATGTACGTTGTTTTAGTAGCTTTATCCACCATCTGTTTTGCATATTCATTATGAACGATGCTATGTTGATCGCCCACAGGATCAATCACAAGCGCATCTATTGGCCTTCCTAATGTATCTGATGTTGCAATAGTTACAACACCTTTTGGATTCGTGGCCTTTTGAGCATTGACATAATAAGCTGTTGTTGTTGTAAGTGTTTCTCCCGTATCTGAGTTGACAATTGTTGATTCAATGGGCCTTCCTAAATCGTCAAATACCGATCGCGAAACAACCTTATGCTCAATTGACGCAAGTTGAGGAGCAACTTCCCTGATGATGTTCTTGTAATTAGAGGCACTTATCTCAGGAAGTGTTATTGGATCAACTACTTGTGGATCATATTGTGCAAGCTGCTGTCCAGCAGCATTCAATTCAGCATCTGATACTAACCGCTTAAGTTCTTTCCCTACTTTTTTAGACAATACCTGTGTTTGCTTCACTTGTCCAAGTCCATTATAGAAAGAATCTGTGGCTACATAATGTTTTTTCCCATCGCTTGTTTGCGAAACAAGAGACATCTGACGATTGATTAAACCTGATGTATCATTTGATGGATCAAAGTATGCATTCACAGACTGTGGGAGACTGTAGGGCTTTGAGGGATCTGCTGGATCAGGCGCAAAGGACGCAACGACTCGACCAAGCGCATCAAACTCCACTTTTGAGACGGCATACTTCTCAGCTCCCTTCTCCATTTGCGTCAAACTCTTCCTTGGTGTTTGAAGCATGAAATCATAGTCTTCAAACTTTGTTTTAGTACCCTGTGAGTTTTCAGTTCTAGTGATCAGAGTCTTGTAGTAGTCATCATAAAATGTCTGTGATTGAAGAATGATTTGTTTGCTGATATTTTCAATATCGATACTTTTTACGTTTGATTTGGGACCATATACTTTCGTAATTCCTCCTCTTCTTTCATCTCCTGGATTATTTGTAAGCCTCAGATACTCATTACCCTGAAATGTAACAATTGGATCATTATGCGTACCATTCTGATCTCCATCAGTTTCGATAAAACCCTTTGTCTGAGAGACAAATCCAAGTGTGGGTTTTTGAGTTGCTATGTCAACCTTTGTGAAGTCAGTCGTGAATTGATCATACCATGTCTCGGTCCTACCAAACTGACATTCAAAATCACTCTCACCACAATTGGCTTTATTTGAACTATAGCTTAGATAACTTAAATTGTTCAGCCAATTTGTATTTCCTGTCAAATAATACCCGTATGCATATCTATTATCACCCGGATCAATATCTGCATGCTTATCATCAACCGGTCCATATGAAACACTTTTGAGAAGATTGCCAAATAAATCATATTGCAGATTCTCTGATTTTATTGTTCTGGTATTTACAGGAGTAGCTTTCAAATGTACCAACTGACCTTTCTTCTCAAAATCAGGGTTTCCCTCCTCAGTCACCGTCACAACTGAGAATTTTGGATAGACAAAATATGGTTGCGCCATTCCCTCACCCTGACATTCCTTTAAATCAGCATCAAGATTATCCTCCTTTATAACTCCCTCACCAGCAGCATTCCAATCTAGCAGTCTATAATTGTATGTCGAATGCGTAGACTTAGCTTCAAATTCGCCTCCTCCTTTGAGCTGGTTATATACAATCTGTAACCTTGGTCTCCCCTTATTGAGATGTGGCTCAAAACAAGTGAAACCAGGCACCTTTTCTTCTTTACATTGTCCATTTTCGCATTGGCTTTTTACAATCCTATTCTCATCCCACACGCCCTTAAACTGATAAAATTCAGTTCTAGTATGAGAAAGAACCTTATCTGAGTTAAAGTCATACAGCTTCACATCCACCCATCTATGGCCCAAAAACTCACGACCGGAAACTTCCTTACCTCTAATTCTGTCTGCATATCCGACTATAGTCTCATTTCCATTTGGATCTTTATAACCATATACCTCCCTTGAGGTTTTTGGTGGACTTACTGTCTTATCAGTTACTCGCTTCTCAACAACTCGCACTCGGCGAGGACCACTTGAGATTTTTCCACTCCCATTAATCAAAGCAAAAGCAAGTGGTTGATATATATATTGTGTCTCTCCACCATATCCGTTGACGATGGTATCAAGATATATTGTTGATCCAGAAGGACCATCATTAAATGGATACTGCTTATACTTTAGAGTTACCTTTGGGGTCGCTGTTTCCCCGTTCGTGCCAAATTCTTGAATTGATGACAAGATTGAGGCCTTCCATTCGTTACGACCACCATCAGCAACCATAACAGTATCATCGGTCGCATATGAAAGCTGATATCGTCTTACTAAATGAAATGCATTGTCGCTCTCGGTCTTTGTCTCAACATCAACTCTCGACAGACGATGCATTGACAAAAATTGCCCACCACCCATATCAGTCCTAGCTTCTCTATAAAATAATATTCTATGCTTGTCGTCATTCCATGAAACTTTTCTTAAAAATGAATCAACCGTTGCATAACTTAATTTGTTTCCCCAATCTTTTTTATAATATTGACCATAATATTTTTGATAGCTATCATACACATAGTCAATCGTCCTACCATCAGAAGTTTCCATTTTGCGCAGCAGCCATTTTGTGACCAAAAGAGCAGGTTTATCATTAGAAATTCTTTTTCTGCACGGATCGCTAATAGAATCTCCAACACATATGTCTGCTATGTCAAATTCGTTATAGATTCCACCATTATTGGTGATCGTGTGATGCACAGCATCATAGGGAATTTTCTCACCACGAACTGTCCTATGGCTTGGAACCGTCACTGGAGTACTTCCATGGATACCCCCCTCATTGCTAATTTTGTCTGAAAGTTTTTCTTCTCCAAAAAAATACTTGCTTCCGTCAGATGCTGTGACGACCCACTGCTGCCCATCGACAATCTTAAAATCTGATCCAGGCATCGGTAATCCTTCTGGATTTGGCTCTGCTTGATCAACTTTAACAAATCCCTCAGGGATCGTCGTCCATCGTCCAGTATTTTTGTTGTATTTCAATTCAGCAGACAGACCTGAGGGGAGATTAAGAATAAAACGATGATGCACATCGCCTTTTAGTGAATAGACATCCTTCTCCTGTCTCGTATCGCGGACAATCGAGCCACCACCAGCTAAGTTAAATCCATATCCAGCGAAATATGGCGTGTATGATTTCTCATTTTGATAATAATACGTATGGACTGGATTGCCATCTCTATCAAGCTTTGATACGTATTTATCATCATACGGCAGCGCATCATCAACATTACCTGACGAATAATTTAAGGAAAATGATGGGGCTAAGCCGCCGGGACCAGATGGGACTGAGAATGGATAGTCAAATCCTGATGATCCAGTGTAAGAAGAAACCGTACCTAACACCGATGGAATAATAGTCCTTCCTGAGTCAGCACCACGACTTCCCGTCCCCTCTCCTCCTGAGCGGGTATCTGGTGATTCAACCTCTTCTCCTAGCACATTAGTCTCAGACGTGCTTTTTGCAATTAAGTTACTTGATGTAATTGGAGGCTGAATTGGCAAAACAATACCTCTTCTTATTGGCACGGGGTTTATTAGATTGTATCTCTCATCATCTCCCACCCATGCAGGCACAGGAAGTGTCTTTTCGTTTGCAACAACAACACCCTCTGAATAATCCTTTGCAACCTTCGCATCAAGTAATAGTGATGTTTTTATTGCCTTAACATTTGAATTGAAATTTGCAATCTGAAAAGATAACTCAAGCGTGTTGTGCTTATCACCAAATTGAGGGTCGGCTATCATTCGGTCTGTTCCGATTCGCTTTACGACGTATGCATAGTCAAGACCATTTATGTACCCATCGTTATTTCGGTCTGCCCTCTCAAGAGCTCCAATATAAGAAACTGCAGAATATCCGGACGGAATTTTTGAAGATTGAGCTCTGAGCCAAAACCGAGTGCCAATAACCGTCACCACTGCGCTCAATCCAACAATAGTGATCAAGATAATACTTTTTTTTAATGTAGATTGAGCCTGAATATCCATAGGATGATGTGATTATGATTCAATACTAAATTGATTTATTTTGAAAATCAACAGCATTTAATGGCCAAGAGTTTAGTCTGGAATACAGTCTTTGTAGATTTGCTCAACAGTCTTATCATTAATCCTGTGATGAGGGCCCTTATGCGACAGGAGTGCGCCCGAGAATGTTTTGGGGATATGCATAAACTCATGAATAAGAACCTTAATCTTTTCCCTTTGATCTAATTTGTCAAAGTGTTCAGACAATACCTCAATCACGTATGTCGCCTCAAACCCAGCTGCCACTTGAAATATGCGCGATAAACCCCAAACACGTGCATAAGCTCGAGTTTTGCTATGATGTGAACGAACGAAAAATACATGCTTTAAGTCAATATGGGGAAACGGCGCGTGCTTTAAGATATACTCAGCAAGCATCCTAATCTCAGGTGCATCCTGAAAATCAAGTGGGAGAGATCTTTTTTTTCGAAACATTCTGACATTATCTCTTTATCTTAGTCACGATGCAACATCGATTTTGGAATTGTGCGCACAACATCTTGAGGAAAAAACCACAGCTGAGTATTGGTAATATACTCGGTTGTCATGTGTTTTTGTATGAAATATAACTGAACTTTACTTAACAGTTTCTCCAGACGTGAGATAATGGAAATTATAAAGACCTCATCATAATTTACTCTTTTACCATTCTTCGTAATGTACTCGCTTGTATTTGGAAAGAACTCAACAACCCACTCATTTGCCTTGACAAACTTTTCATACATTTTTTTCTTTGAAATAATAGGGACCATCTGCAGAACCTCATGTGCAGTAAAAATATTTCTCTTCTCCTTGGGTACAGATAAATCACGACCGTCAAAGTATAGATTTAAACACATCTTATCCGCGACTTTTTTTTCACCACGACCTCTTCTAACTCCAATTAATTGTAATAGCACTATACACAAAAACCTTGCCGTCCATAATTGTTTTGGCGATGTCACAATAAACAAATCAACGTCATCATTTTTTTGAGCATTTTGCAT
>CAYNEP010000006.1:0-8444 GCA_964396255.1 uncultured Gammaproteobacteria bacterium
GCTGGGAGACTAGGATTCGAACCTAGATAAGCAGCTCCAAAGGCTGCTGTCCTGCCGTTAGACGATCTCCCAAAGATGGGTATATTCTATCAAATGAAGTGCAAAAAGCCTATTGGGACTTTGTGGGCAACGGAGGAAGGGACATGCTAACAACTAATGTTACATCAAATACCTTTTTATTAGACTTATCCCATGTGCCTCGAATGCGAACTTTATCCCCCATCTTAATGTCTGAAAGTGTTATTACACGTCCAGTTCGATTTCTATATGCAGTAGTTGGGCCAAGATATGCTACATGGCGCTCTCTCTTTACTGGATCAAAGACAATGGTTGTGGAGTCTATTGACTGAACCGTCCCCACAAATGTACCTTTGTATTTTGAAATCGACATGTTCCAGATTCTTGCAGCATCAATAGCCGTCCTCGCATCGTCTACCCAAGTTCCATGGACCTTGACTTTATTATCAATCGAAAATTCAGCTAATGTTGCCTTGCCCAAAAATCTTCTTTTTAAAACAGTGCCATTCGTATCCTCAGTTGCGGCTAAGATATTAATGGTATAACTCTTTTCACCCGACCTCACTGTTATTGAATTTGTACCTACTGACGTAACAACTCCCGTTATTTTTGCGCTCATATCTCTTTTTTGAGCTATTGTTGCCTTAAGCTCCCTCTTTGTTTCGTGTTTTGTTGGCCATTTCTTCTTAACCTCTCGATATGCGTCGGTTGCTAAAGCTGAAGTTGATAAAAATGTTGACAAGGATATAAGCCCTAATATTGTGAGAAATAGCTTCATAAATGATGTAAGTTAAGTAACAATTTAAGTATAGCCGATCATGTAGAAGAGAGCAAGTGTGCTACAATACACGTATGAAATATGGTACTGTCGCCCTTGTAGGACGCCCCAATGTTGGAAAATCAACACTCGTCAACACAATAGTTGGGCGCAAAGTCTCAATTACGTCCCCCAAACCACAAACAACAAGATTCCCAATCCAAGCATTACTCAGTGAAGAAAGGGGTGAGATTGTATTTACCGACCTTCCTGGAATATTTCAAAAAGCAATCGACCCACTTTCTAAAAAAATCAACCGCCAAACATTGACAGAACTTGAGAAAAACTTTGACATATTTCTTTATGTCGTTGACCCAACACGAAAAAGAGAGTTTGAAGAGGGTAAGGTACTAGGTATTGTCAGAAATATCACAAAACCAAAAATCTTAGTTATTAACAAGGTCGACCAAAAATTAACGTATCTACCACAATACGAATTTTTAAAAGATGAATTTGACGATGTTGTATCAGTCTCGGCTCTTAAGGAAAAACACATAGTAACACTTATAAATATGTTGTTTGATAAACTTCCTGAAAAGAAAAAAGTTAAAAAAACATCTGAGCTAGCAGACAATTCGTATGGCATGGACAGTATGACGTTTATAGCAGAGCTTATTCGAGAGAAAGTATTCTTACAAACACGACAAAATCTTCCCTACACAACGACCGTCACTGTCGACGAGGTTGAAGAGCGAGATAATGGCACGCTCTATATAAAGGCACAAATAGTAACTACTGATACGGTATACAAGAAGATGCTTATTGGACTTGGAGGACGCAAGATTAAGGAAATCGGAAGCATGACCAGACGCGAGCTTGAAATTGCAACAAACAAACACGTCTTTCTTGACCTGGAAGTTGTCGTTGACAAGCATTGGATTGATCGACTAAACTAATGCCTGATGAAGTCCACATCACCACGATATAAACGCATACTTCTCAAACTCACTGGTGAATTATTTGGCGGGACATCAAAAAGCGGACTAAACTTCGACGCAATCGAGCAGATTGCACATGACATTTACCACATTCAAAAAAAAACAGGTGCCGACATTGCGATTGTTATTGGAGCAGGAAACTTGTTTCGAGGCAGAAACGTTATGGGCACTGATGTTGATCCTGCAACCGCAGATTATATAGGCATGATTGGAACAGTTATGAATGGCCTAGCACTCCAGGAAGCACTCGAGAGAATTGGTGCACAAACTCGACTTATGTCAAGTCTTGATATGAAGCAAGTTTGCGAACCATATGTTAGACGAAAAGCTATCAGACATCTTCAAAAAGGTCGAATAGTTATTTTGGCAGCTGGCGTCGGCAGTCCTTTTTTCACAACAGACACAGGAGCCGTATTGCGCGCGGTGGAGCTTAGTTGTGACGTACTCCTTAAAGCAACCGATGTCGATGGAGTATACGATCGAGACCCAAAAAAAGACAAACATGCAAAAAAATATGATCACCTAACGTATGACTCAGCCCTACAAAAAAGACTCAATGTTATGGACGCAACAGCATTCGCTCTTGCTCAAAAAGAACGACTGCCACTAGTTATTTTCAACATAAACAACTCCCTACACATAGAAAAGATTATTTTTGGAGAGTCTGTCGGAACACTCGTAGGAAATGAGTAGATCAGAATAAGAACGAAAGTCTATTTAAACACTCATCTTTACCCAATATCTCCATAGATTCATTTAAGGGTGGAGTTACTTTTTTGCCAGTTATTGCAAGCCTAATCATCATAAAATATGGACCGTTTTTCATATTCAAGGCGGTTGCCGTCTCCTGCATTGCGACGCCAATGTGCTCAGCCTTCCATTCATCTACTTGAGATAGCGCATTATGTGTCTTATTAAAAAGATCCTTCTTTCCCCCTGTGTCCTCCTCATATTCCTTTGGAGCTTCAACAAAGAAAGAACAATATTCTCTGTATTCTCCCAAAGTCTTAATGCGCTCTTGAATCAGTGGAATTGTTTTTTCAATAAGCTCAGGTGTGTAGAGTGATTTATCACCAAAAAAAGCTACTAGTCTTTCTTTTAACTGCAATGGCGTCATCATCCTAATATACTCACCATTCATCCAATCGAGCTTTGGTAGGTCAAATCTTGCCCCCTGGGATGTGATTTTTTTAATGTCTAAAAGTTTTGTAAACTCCTGCAGGCTATAGACTTCCTTTCCATCTGGATGATTCCAGACAATATTTGAAAGATAATTTAACACTGCCTCAGGTAAATACCCAAGTTCTTTATAGAAAAGAACCGATGCATGTGCAAAACGCTTGCTCAGTTTGCCTTTTCCTTGGTCATTTAGTATGAGTGGCAGATGTGCATGGACCGGCATCTCCCATCCAAAATATTCATACAACAATACATGTTTGGGTGCCGAGGGGATCCACTCTTTTCCTCGGAAGATGTGTGTCACCTCCATTAAATGATCATCAACGACCACCCCAAGATGGTAAGTCGGAAATCCGTCAGCCTTCAAAAGAACCTGATTGTCAATTGTGTTACTATCAAATTCAATGCTTCCAATAATAAGATCATTAAAAATGATTGTTCTATTCTCAGGAATCTTCATTCGAATAACATAAGGCACACCAGTCTGCAAACTCTCTTTGACTTCTTGCTTGCTTAAATAAAGGCATTTTTTATCATACATCGGCGTCATTTTTTCCTTTTCTTGAAGGGTCCTCATTTCCTCAAGTCTTTCTTTTGTACAGAAACAATAATATGCGTTTCCTTTTTCGACAAGTTCGAGGGCATATTTTCTATATATTTCAAGTCTCTCAGATTGTCGATATGGCCCATATTGCCCACCATGCTTGGGACTCTCATCAGGAGTTATTCCAAACCAATCGAGGCAATCAAAGATAATATCCTCTGCCCCTTCTACATGACGGACTCTGTCAGTATCTTCGATCCTGACTATAAAGCTTCCATTATTTTGCTTAGCATATGCATAATCAAAAAGAACTTGATAAAAAGTTCCTATGTGTGGAAATCCGGTTGGTGAAGGAGCTATTCGCGTGCGTACCATTTGTTGCATTATACCAGTCAGTTACGCTATAGTAAAAAGCATCACTATGTCACTCACAACATTCTCATACTATGTCAGAAAATCTTTACCTTTTTTAATTGCAGCTTGTATTATCATTGTTACTCTCTACAGTGCAATAGGTTTTTTGTTAAAAAGATCAAAAGAGAATACTCCAGTTGTCTTAAATCCAAGATTTGGAAAGATAGAAAGGCCAATCATTGCAAATAAACTTACTTATCCAGAAAACCCAACTTTTACACTTGATAACATTGAGGGTAAGCCTATTATCGCAACGGCGGCTGGACAAGTCTTTTTTGTCCCACGTCCAAAAACCAAGTTTGGATACTTAGAGACAATCTATGCGATGGCTAAAAACTCATCGTTTGACACAACTGAAAGCCGTCACAGTCTTGAAAATAACATCGCGTCATTTTCGAACATTAACCAAACACTTACTATTGACATTACAAATTACAATTTCGAACTTGAACGAAATTATATTGATAATACATCGTATTTCGATGCTCCGAACATTCCAGATGAAAATCAAATACAACAGGATGCCAAGGAGTTTTTAGATACCATGGGGCGATATCCCGATGAACTACGTCAGGGGACTATTAACATAATCTATCTCTCGCATAACACGGGGTCAAAAGACTTCTCTGTTGTTAGAAATGCTCGTGAAGCAGATGTTGTCGAAGTTGACTTCTTCAGACCCGATGTTGATGGGTACCCAATCGTTTCTCCTCGATATTTTAATAGCCAAAATTTTGTTGTCTTAACATATCCCAAAGGCGTACCGACCGTCATAAAATCTCAAGTACACCATTTTGAAAATGATAAGGCCACTGTAGGCGCATATCCCTTAATTACCGGCGAAACAGCATGGAAACTTTTCCAAGAAGGAGGAGGGCAGATTATTTCAAATCAAAATCCAACAAACGCTATTCGAATAACTGATATGTATTTAGGTTACCTTGATATTGAACAGTATCATCAGCATATCCAGCCAATCTATGTCTTTTTAGGTGAAAATAATTTCGTTGGATGGGTTGAGGCGATAACGCCCGAATACTTTAAATAGTATATGCCTTATACCCTATATTGGAGTTGATCCACTCAATAAGAGCCTTTGTATCCTCAAATCTATCCTCACTTTTTAAGATAACAATGACATATTTCTTGCCTTTCAGGGTGTAAAATGAAACAAGGTTTTCCTTAGCATTTTCAGTATATCCAGTCTTCAAACCTCCAAGGCCAGGAATTTCCCCAAGTAATTTGTTGACATTGGTTAGTGGGTGAAAATGTGTAAACTCTACATCTGATATTGTTATGCTTTTTGTTGAAACTATTTTTGATAGCTCCTTACTTTCAAGTAGCCTGCGAGCTGCAAGTGATAAATCAAACGCGCTAATATATTGGTCTTGTTCATCAAGACCAGCTGGATTAGTAAAATGCGACCCCTTCATTGAGAGCTCAGCGGCTGTTCTATTCATCTGATCAATAAATGCATTGTAGCCTCCTGGAAAATTATCGGCAATCGCATACGCTGCATCATTTCCCGAATGCACCAAGAGAGCGTAGAGTAAATTTTCAAACGTAAGCCTCTCTCCAACAACAAGTCCTGCAACTTGACCTTCAGTAATCGAACGCTTAACAGTTAGAATTTGATCGATGTTAAATGTTTTAATTGCAGCAAGTGCAGTTATGACTTTTGTTGTTGAGGCGGGATATAACTGCGTATGGTGATTTAGCTCATATAAAGGTGTTGCAGATGCTAGGTCGACCACATACACGCCAGTTGCAGTTAGCGTTGGCTTAAGTGAAGGGTTTAATATATAAGGGACTTCGATTGTCTTAAGAGGCATAGCCTTGTCTCTATTAAGAGATACAGAGCTATTGTATGCAAAAAGTTTAAAGTAAGATCCGTCTCCAGGGTAGAAAAGTAATGCGAAAAAAAATAACACTAACATTGCTACTAAGTAAAAGTCTCTCCCTACAAGTATTCTTTGTGGAATTTCCTTTTTATTAGATAGGCTTGGTTTATTTTTGCTTGTCCTGAATGTTTTCCTTTTTGTTTTCATATTTTCGAGCATGAGATGGTAGATGAACGTCAATTCTCTCCATATCACGAGGGAACAAACTGGCTTGTCTTACATTCTCTAATTGTAATATTTTCATCGTTATTCTTTCTGACCCAAAAGAAAAACCCCCATGAGGTGGCATTCCATATCGAAATGCCTGCATATAGAGCTCGCTCTTCTCAACATTAATCTCTCTTTTCTTTGCATTCTCAACAAGCTTCTCTGCGTTGTGAATTCTCTGACCACCGGTTAACCACTCAATACCTCGTCCTAAAAGATCAAAACTTAGCGTGTAACCGATGTCTTCTGGGTCCTCGTATGTATAAAATGGTCTTTTTGAGACGGGGTAATGCTTAACAAAAACTAATTCACTTTCGTGTTCTTCCATCGACCATCTGCACAGCTCTCGCTCATCCTCAGGTTCGAGGTCTGGCTCTTTTCTATTATCTCGACCAGTCCTTTTGTATATAATCTCTTGCGCCTCGCGCAATTTAATTCTAGGAATCTTCTGTGATGTTTTTGGAATAGAGACTTGATAAATATCAAGAACATCGTCACATCTCATCTGGACCTCCTTGAATATATACTTAATAGTACTTTCTGCAATATCCATTACATCGCTCCATGATGATATAAATCCCATCTCGGCATCTAAAGTTGTCGCCTCGGTTAGATGACGAGTTGTCACGGAAGGTTCCGCTCGAAGTGTTTTGTTCACAGTAAAAACCTTTTCAAAAACCCCAACCATAATTTGTTTATAAAATTGTGGACTTTGAGCAAGAAATGCTTTGTAATCAAAGTACGCGACTTCAAAAACCTCAGAGCCTCCTTCGGCTGCTTGGGGGATAAGAACGGGAGATTGGAATTCAGTAAATCCTTTATCTTTAAGACCATTTCTAAATGCGTCAATCACAACTTCCTGTACTCTAAAGATTGCACTTATCTTAGGATGTCTTAATGAAAGGGCCCTATTATCTAGCAAAACTGGAAGCGTCACATCAAGATCTTCCTTACTCATGTCAAATGGGAGTGGCTGCGCATGAGATAAGACGATGTGTTTCTTCACCTCAATTTCGATAGATCCAGTTGGAATTTTATTATTCACCATGTGGTCTGGTCGTGCTTTTACCAAGCCATGGATCTCAACAACATCCTCAGCGGACAATACGTTTAGTGAAGAGTCACCAACCATTTGGACAATACCAGACCTATCCCTCAAGTCAACAAATACAACTTTCTTATGGTCTCGAATCGAGTGTACCCACCCACTTATGGTAATTTCCTTACCAATATGTTCGGGCAGCTGCTTAATATAGAGCGATTTCATAACAACCTGTATTATAACGTGGGAAAGGGAGCATGACAACAGATTGCACTAAGGAATTATGTCAATTACTTTTCGCTGGGCTTTTTCTACTCCGCCCCATTCGTTCACATCAAGCTCATAAATAATTGATACATTCTTACCTACTAGATCCTTTGCTTTGCTATGGCCATTAAAATATACAAAGTCTATCGATATTCCGGATTCCCTCGATACAACTCTTGCATGCTGTTTAGCCTTTCCCATCGCTGTAACCTCAGCGATCGTTACTAGCGAAGCAAAGAGTGGGGTTGGGTTACCGATCCCAAATGGGCTAAGCTGCATGAGGGTTTTTGCAAGATCTAGTCTTGTTTGAAGTATTGATAGAACAATATCGACTTCGACGTGCGTCAGGACAGATCGTTTGATTTTTGAAACTAATTTATTTGCTTCCATCAAAAATGAGTCAATTTTATCTTTTTGTATCACAAATCCCCCTGCCATTGCATGTCCACCTGATGACTCCGTATAGTGCCCTAACTTGTTCAAGAGCTGAGCGCAGTCCACACCCAACACAGAGCGTATTGATCCTTTATAAAAGCCATCTGAACGACAAATTACAAATGCGGGCTTATCAAATCGCTTCATGCTATCTGAGGCAATTAACCCAATGACCCCCTCTTCTATCTCGTCAGATACAATAGCTACAATTGCATCATTTATTGCAAATTCATCCTTTAGATTACTAAAGTTCTTAGTCAACCTTCTTCGCTCATCAACAAGTTTTAGAGCCTTTTCAAGTAAATTCTTTGCCTTTTTATCGTTCTTTGTACATAGTAACCTAAGTGCGTCCATAGGGTCATCAATTCTTCCAAAAACATTAATTTTGGGTGCTATTGTAAAAGAGATATCGGTAGGTGATATAAGTTTCTTTTCATCAAACAACAATCTCAAGCCTGGGCGATGCGTCTGGAGCGCTCGCTTTATCCCGTGAAATAGTATATTTCTTGTTGAGGTCGTAACACTTACCATATCAGCTACTGATCCTATGGCTGCAAATAAGACGTGGTCCTCGAGTAGTTCTTTTATGTTCTCTGTAAGATCCGCATTTAGTTGACTCAGGAGCTTGAGTGACAAATAATATGCCAGACCTGAACCTGATAACTCGGTAGTATGCAAAACA
>CAYNEP010000006.1:8454-13158 GCA_964396255.1 uncultured Gammaproteobacteria bacterium
ATACCCAGCATGGTGATCAGTCACCACAACACCAATACCCTTTGACTTGGCATACTCAATTGCATCATGTGCGGTAATCCCATTATCAACAGTAATAATAAGAGAAGGATCGTGTTCTGCAATAACAGCGTCGATGCCTGTTTTCGACAATCCATATCCGTGTTTTTTTCTATTTGGAATGAAGGGAATGGCAGGAAATCCAAGCGCGTGTAGTGTCTCCCACAAAATCGCAGTTGCACACACACCATCAGCATCATAATCACCATATATAACTATATTTCGATCATCCAGAGCACACTTCCTAATCATCTTTATAATTAATTCGATGGACTTAAGTGTTTTTTTCTTGTTGTTAAAAAGCGACTCAAATGGAATGAGACGAGGATGGGTTGGATTTAAAAATTCTTTCTTATCTGTGACTCCCCTTAGTTTTAGAAGAGAATCAAGTACTTCCTCACCTGTTTCCATTGTTTGAGCTATGCGTGATTTAATATTCATAGCGGCATGTATAGTAAAATAGAATCATGAAAATAGACTTTATTCTACCAAAGATTGCCATAGACATTTTTAAACAGTTTGAAAAGTCAGGGTATGAAATCTATCTCGTCGGTGGTGCTGTTCGAGATATTATTCTTAATCGCCCACTTGGAGACCTAGATTTCACAACCAACGCAACACCAGAGCAAATTCAAAAACTATTTAAAAAAACGATTTACAATAACTCATTTGGGACAGTAACGGTCGTGCTTGAAGATGGGTTTAAAGTTGAGATTACTCCTTATAGATCTGAGGGAGACTATAGAGATGGTCGCCATCCAGGGAAAGTTGCCTGGGCCCCCTCACTCGAGATGGATTTATCTAGGCGAGACTTCACGGTAAATGCCATGGCCTACAACGGGAAAATTCTTGTGGATCCACACAAGGGTCTTTCAGATATTGAAAAGAAAGTAATAAAGGTAGTTGGAGATAGTCCAGCTCGTTTTGAAGAAGATGGTTTAAGGCTTATGAGGGCGGTTAGGTTTGCAACTCAACTCGACTTCACGATAGAAAACAACACACTAGATTCAATCAAGTCAAAATCTTCTCTTATACTCAAGATTTCATGGGAAAGAATACGGGACGAGCTATTTAAGATATTAGAGTGCAATACGCCTGGTCGTGGCATATTAATGTTAAAAGAAAGTGGCATTCTCCAATTCATTCTCCCGGAGGTTGATGTGTGCTTTGGTGTTGAGCAAAAAAGTCCTGGAAGACACCATGTGGACGACGTTGGGACACACTTGATCAAATCACTTAATTCCTGTACATCTACAAATACAATAACTCGTCTTGCAGTGCTTTTACACGACATTGGAAAGGCGCAAACATTTGCAAAAGATGGGAAAAGTGGGCTCATCACTTTTTTCAATCATGAAATTGTTGGGGCTCACTTAGCAAATGCCATAGCCCTGCGCCTAAAATTATCAAAGGAACAATGCAAAACACTTGTATTACTCGTAAGATTTCACATGTTTACGGTATCAGAAAAACAAACCGACAAAGCCATTAAGCGATTTATTAGAAACGTGGGTGTCGAAAATTTAGATGAGGCGATAGCTATGCGAGTTGCTGATAGAGTTGGGTCAGGATCTTCAGTAACATCATGGAGAACTGAGTTGTTCAAAAAAAGGCTCATCGAAGTTCAGCAAGAACCATTCTCAATTAAGGATTTGAAAATATCAGGAACTGACATAATGCAAGAATTGTCAATAAAACCTGGGCCAAGAGTTGGACAAATCCTGACTAAACTATTTGACGATGTGGAAAATGGCAAAGTGCCCAATGAAAAAGATGCCCTACTTACGGCGCTTGGGAACCTTTAACATCACCAAGAATAAAGCTTTGACCATGCCCTGGATAAATAATTGTTTCATCAGGTAGACCCATAATCTTTTCAACTGATTTCTTTAGCAATTCTACATTGCTGTAACTATGATCTGCACCACCTACTCCATCTTCAAAAAACGTATCTCCTGTCAGCATCCACCCTTGAGACAGCATATAATAACAGCAACTACCAGGTGTATGCCCTGGAGTGTGCATTGTATTAATTCCAAATTCGTCAAGGATGCTATTGCCTGTCGGGAGCGACGTAATATTAGGGATTATTATAGGGAATGAACGCTTGAAAAAGTGATTCACCGTTGATTGTGATCTCTTGATCAAAAACATATCCTCTATGTGCATAATTACTGGTATTGAGTAGATCATCTGAAGCTCGCCAGATGAGAGCATGTGATCAAAGTGACCATGTGTCAGAAGAATAGCCTCGGGTTCAATTTTACTTCTTATAAGTTGAGACGCTATAAAATCACCCTCATCGGCAGGGTCGATAATTAGACACCTATCCCTATCTGCAATAATGTAGCAATTTGTTTGAAGTTCTCCAAGCGAATACGCATCAACTATCATAACACATGGCTTATTTTTTTCGTCTTAGTTTTTCAAAGAAAACAAGGAGTGGAGTGGCAACAAAAGGAGATGAATATGTTCCCGTTATTGCACCAATCAAAAGTGCTGCTGCAAAAAAACGAATAGTCTCGCCACCAACAAATGTCAATGGCACAAGCATTAATATGATTGTAAGAGAATTATTAATGGATCTAACCATGGTCTCTGTTAAGGCTTTGTTAGCAATAACTGGAAATGGTTTTGTTGACGTACGATTGTATTCACGAATCTTATCAAAAACAACAATCGTGTCATGGACTGAAAATGACATCGTTGTTAAAAGTGCCGTTACAAATAACGTATCAAACTCTGCATTAAAAAAGTGAGATAAGAGTGAATACATACCAATTAATACTAGAAAATCATGAAACATGGCAAGAACTGCTGCAGCACCATGAGTAATTTTCTTGAAAGCAAATGTCATGTAGATCAAAATTCCAATTGCAGCAATTAATGAGGCTGTTGCAGTTGTTCGTATGATCTCACGACTAACCGATGGACCAACTGTCTCAAATCTCAAAACGGTCAAAGGTGATCCAACAACTTCTTCAATTTGAGATCTTATGACTTGTTCTTCCTTGTCTTTAACGGTTGGAATTCGCAAGGTGATTGAAGTTTGTTTTATTTCAATCTGACTATCTTTTGAATTGAGCACAGCCTTGACCTTTTGAGTCTTATCGGCAGAAATATTGTTTTCTGTTTGATATTCAAGCACTGTTCCACCAGTGAAATCAATTGAGTATCGATATCCATACTTAAATACAGAAAATAACCCAATAAGAATTATTATTAGTGAAATAATTGCATATATTTTTGAATACTTTAGAAAATTTATCATGATTTTTTTGGCTTATCCTTGTAGAACGCAAGGAGCAATCGTTTTGTAATAACAACTCCCGTCAGCAAGCTTGTGGCAACACCAATCGCAAGTGTAAGTGCAAACCCTCTAACTACGCCAAATTGTGGTAAGAAGCTCCAATTTAGTGGATTAAACAATATAAATGAGACAAGTAATGTTGTAATATTCGCATCTTTTATGGCATCAATCGCACGTCCAAAACCAAATCGAATTGCCAAGTCACGATCTCGTCCTCGTCTTGTCTCCTCTTTTATACGCTCAAAAATGAGGATGTTTGAGTCAACCGCCATACCAACAGACAGTATAAATCCGGCAATTCCAGGAAGTGTCAACACAATCGGGATTATTCTAAACAGCGCGTAGGAAACAAGGCCATAGATAATAAGTGTCATTGATGCAATAACGCCTAGTCTCCCATAATAAAGAATCATAAATAGAAACACGCTCACTAACCCAACAACCCCTGCAAATACACTTTTTTCGATTTGCGCCTTTCCCAGAGAGGGTCCAATATTGCGCTGTTCAACAAGTCGAATCGAAACTGGTAGCGCTCCAGAATTTATAGCTATTGATAACTTTTTAGCATCCTCCAAAGTAAAACCTCCCGATATCATAGCCTTACCACCTGTTATTTTTTGCTGAACCGTCGGTGTCGTAAGAGGAACATCATCTAGAAAAATCCCCAAAGGTTTGCCGATATTCTCACCCGTTAACTTCTCGAAAAGTTTTGATCCTTTACTATTAAACTCCAGAGCCACAACAGGACTGCCGGTGTTTGGATCAAATTCAACAATTGACCGCTTAATATTTGATCCTTCAAGTTGAGTTTTATTTGTAAGCAACATAAACACAGGGGTGTCTGTTGCAATCTTTGCAGAATCGGTACCAAGTGTTCTAAAATCAAGCTTTGCTGTTTGACCAATAAGCCCGACTGCCGATGAAACATCAGTGACACCTGGTAAATCAACCGAGATCTTGTAATCAGATCCAGATTTAATTGTCTTTACCTCGGGCTCTGATACTCCAAAATAATTTACCCTTCGCTCGATTATATTTCTTGCTCCTTCAAGTGCCCCATCTCTCTCATCTTCCTTTATGGTCTTTGTGTCGGCCAGAAAGACAAGATGCGCTCCGCCTTTTAGATCAAGCCCCATTTTTGTCTTAAACTCACGTACAAATTTCTTATCCCCAAGGGTTATATCGATTTTTGGAGGGTTAAGAACAGTATCAATGTTAATTGGTCCTTTATGTATTTTAACTTTATAGTTCTCAGGCATGTCGATCCATACAATGAGCATTAAAAATAGAGCAAAGAAAATAGTGGAAAATCTTATTTTTTTCATGATAGTACGTCT
>CAYNEP010000006.1:13168-17391 GCA_964396255.1 uncultured Gammaproteobacteria bacterium
TCATGACTGTGTAATTAATCTCATGTGGAAATGTTGCCTGTTGCACTTGAATAATCTTTATAACTTCGTCAACAACCACAGTGCCTATTATAAGCATATAAATCTCACTATCAAGTATTTTCTCTTTCAAAGCAAACTTTTCAGACAACACAATCCCCTTAACCTTTCCTAACCGAGAAGCGTTCTTAATAAATTGCTGACAAAATTGCCCTGACTTTGTAAAAATACTCAGAAATTCATGGAAAAACATGTATTTATCATTAAGCCCAAACAAAACCTTGTTTAACCTTTTCTCTTTATTTAGTACTGAGGCTTTTTCTAAAATATCAAGCTCTCTCTTTACAGCATTTATCTCCTCGTCAACCTCCCGACCGATTCGCCTCATATGATACCAAGTATCTGGGTTATCAAAAAAGAATGCCAGTATCTTGCGTCGCGTCTTTGATGTAATGATGTATTCAAGCATTATAGAAAGTGACTATGATTTTGCTTTGAGATTATACAACAAAGTGCACGGTGATAAGAGGACTAATAGTCGACTGTATTTCCATCAGGTACAATCTCTACCCATATTTTACCCCTGTTCAACTCAATCTCTTTCCCTTGTTTGTTTGTAAAAATAGTCCTTGATAATTGACTTTTCTTATTCCAAGTTATATCTATAGCATTCCCATCTTGAAAAACAATACCCTTACCAGTGCCTGTCGTCCCATATAAGAGATGTCCTCCGGGGTAACCATCATTAGCACTTGACTCCTTCATAAAAAGCACGACAACATTTGTAGCCGTTAATGGCTTATTGTTATTTTTATCTACATGTGGAGTAGTACCATGATAACGCGTATAAAGATTAGTCTTTGATGAGTACTTCCATGTAACAGCATATGATGCGTTATCCCAAAATTCAAAAGATATGACGGGGGCTATTGGTGCTTGAGATGGCTCGCCATCTTTAAACTTCCATTGTTCAAATGTACTATCCCATGCTACTCCCTTTTTATCTTCATTTGTAAGACCTCTTTTTTGTGCAGCAAACTCCCAAAGTTTCTTGGGTGACGAATACATCGTATGTTCCGTTGCCCGATTTGGTAATCTCTCATAATCTCTAAAAAAATAAGGGAATGGGATCGAGAACTGGTTAAGATCATTGCTTCCAGCCCAACCCATCGTCTTTAGTTTACCAAGCGCATCAGCCTTGCCAGGTGTGTTTGCACCTCCAACGTGTGCATAAAGAGGATTAGATCCATACTCGGAAGCAAAATCAATAAAATACACACGCGCAGATCTTACTGGTCCGATATATTGCGCATCTTTACAATAGTAAACAGTTGCAAATCTTGTAATACCACCCTCTGCTACGGCCTCATACACGATATCAGCCTGTGAAAGACCAGATTGAGGTCGAGAATCAAGGTGATTTTCAATCATAACAATTAGTGGTCGACGCTTTTCCCATAATTTTTTCTCCTCTTTTGTTAGTTTTTCACCATTGAGCGGACATTCCTCTGTTTTTGGACCTTGATAGACCATTTCAGTTCCATCGCCAACTGAAGGTTGCACCACTTGTGTGTTGGTCGTCCCACCTGGAAGATCAAAAGTGCCAGGAGTTGAGGAAACAATTGAACCAGCAGCATAAAACGAAACGCAATAAAGCAACACTGCGCAAAAGGCGACGATTTTTTTATCCATAGATGGATTGTACGTATTGGATTTGTTTGTGTCAATATCGTATAATAGCCACATGCCTCATAAGAGCAAAGCACAAAAGAAAAGATCGGACAAAGCAAAAAAAATTGCCCAACTTATTAATGTGCGGCCAACAACAAAACCTTCAAAATCGCCTGTTAGGACAGGGGAAACAACAGTGCAAAACGAATCAGAACTCATGGTTACAAAAGCAACAAAGGCAGACCTCACCAAAACAATAGTCATTATCGCAGCTTTATTTGCGCTTGAATTTGCTATCTTTTATGCTACTCTTAATTGAGCTGGCCTCAAATTAGCCAGCTTTATGAAAGGAGGTGACGTAAAACATGTCATCAATGTATTGCGTTAAATGCAGAGCAAAAAAAGAAGTCGATAACCCACAAGCGGTTACTATGAAAAATGGTAAACCAGCGGTAAAGGCTACGTGTCCAGATTGTGGGACAAGTATGTTTAAAATAGGTAAGGCTTAATTAACAATGAACGTATGGGGATCCCCATTGTGATTGAGCCAAATCGCCTCAGATTGTACCTTCAATAAGATTGCATGAAATTAACTGCTGATTCTGTTGGATCGAAGAAAAAGTTCGCTTTCCTTGGGGACACTTCTCTTAACATAGCCCGAGCTCTCCCCGCATATGCTAAAAAGCACGGTATATCAGTATCTTATGTTGAAAAATCACTAAATGATGATCCAACCCACTTATTTTATATAAATCCAAAAGATAAAATAGCTCTCCCCGCATCATCCAAAACTAGAAACATCATAATATTCATAGAAAAGTCACACGCTAACCAAATGGCGCTGTCTAGCACGTATAAAAACTCCTCTTCTACAACTCGCATTATTCATCTTGACCATGACACGGATGACGAATCAATAGTAGATAGAATAATGTGGTTTGTATTTTCACAAAGCACTGAAAATAGCATCTTTATAAGAACTCCTTCTCAGGAACAAGAGTCAGAATCTCACAAACCCAGTAAACCACTGTACTCAAAAAACCCGAATACCTTCAAGAAAAGGTATGTCGTTATTTTATTCTTCATCTCACAATTGCTCTTTATCATACCACTCTTAGCATCAGGAGCTTTCCTCTATCGAGCACTTGTCCAATTTAATCAAAATAATTATCAAGAGAGTCAAAAAACTCTTTTCCTTGCAAAAAAAACTGCGAATCTAACTCAAGCCTCATACACAATAGCTCGACCACTCTTTACATTTATATACATCGGTTCAAACATTGACAATCTTTTATCATCAACCTCAATAGCCATAGGTTCACTTGACCATGCAATCGAACTCGTTGAGAATGCTCAACAGCTCATGAGTCTCATTTCGCAACAAGATAATAACAACACATCCTTAAGTGAAATAGAACTAAGAATATCAACGCTCCAGTCACAATCGCAACAACTAGAAACGGACCTCTCAACGCTGTCTAGCAAAATAACTACAGCACCATTTATTAATGAGTCTCATATTAAATCTCTTAATGTATTTTCAGGTGCCCTATCACAACTTTCAAATATTTTGAAAGTTGCACCAGATATTCTGGCACACAGAACCGAAAAGAGTTACATTGTGTTTTTGTATAACAATATGGAATTACGTCCAGGAGGCGGTTTCTTGGGTTCGTTTGCGCATGTTATTGTTAATAATTACCATGTGAAATCATTTAAGATATACGACTCATACGACGCTGACGGACAACTTAAGGGGCATATTGAACCACCCAACGCCATTTCTACATATCTCCGTCAACCACATTGGTTCCTTAGAGATTCGAATTTTTCTGCAGATTTTGTTTCCAATACGGAAAGTGCAGACTTTTTTCTTGAAAAAGAACTTAACATAAAAGACATCGATGGTTACTTGGGTATTACAACAACAGCATTATCGTATATCCTTGAAGCATTTCCACCTCTCAACGTTGCTGACTACAACGAACATATCACTTCAGAAAACTTTTTTTTAAAATCACTCTCTAATATAGAGACCGACAAATTTGAGGGATCCAAGAATAAAAAGCAATTTCTGGCATCCATTGCCAATGCAATGTATCAACAAGCACCTGAAGTCAAGTTTGTAACGCTTGTCAATGCCATTGATAGAAGTTTGAAGGAAAAATACATTGTCGCATATAGCAAAACCCCCTCAATCGCTGAGCTTTTCGATAAAAACGGATGGAGTGGGCGAGTTGCAATGCCTTCTTGTCTCTATGGAAGTTCATGCCTAACCAATTATATTCTTGCAACTGATGCAAACTTCGGGGTGAATAAAAGCAATTATTATGTTTCTCGCCAGATGCATATAAAAAGTAACATTGGCCATTCTCAAAAACTTAGAACAGACTTTACCACTGTGTTTTTAAATCAATCACCGACAAACTCATTCCCAGGTGGTATCTACAAGAATTTTTTTCAGATATACATTCCCAATGGGTCATCTGCAATTAAGCTCAAACTTAACGGGGTGCCATCGACCAGCTTCACTTCAAGGCGTAATGGAAACTTCA
>CAYNEP010000007.1:0-17292 GCA_964396255.1 uncultured Gammaproteobacteria bacterium
CACATTCTATTAGCTTGCTTGGAATGTTGCTTGCAGCTCCAATAGGAAGTTTTATCGCCGCTCGGCTTGGCATTAACTTTCCCATGATTTTCTCAGCAATTCCATTTTTAATTGCAGCGCTCATTGCATGGTCGATAAAAGAACCAAAACTGCGCTCCGGACCATCGGAGAGAGGACGATATGTTGATATAGCAAAAAATGGCCTTCGTTTTTTCTATAGTCATAAAACTCTTAGATTAATAGCATTTGACGCAATTCTTGTTGCCTCTGCAGGATACTTTGTACTGTGGTTATATCAACCCTTGTTGCAGAAATTAAATGTTCCTATTGTTTACTTTGGTTTTATCCATATGGGTCTTGTTGGAATTGAAATGATCATCTCAAGCAATTTCGTTCGTTTAGAAAAATTATTCGGGTCTGGAAAGGCATACTTTAGGTTTAGTGCTGTTATTATGGCGCTTGGATTTATTCTGGTCTCAATTATTCCAAATATTTTTACATTTATAGTGTTTTTAATTGGTGGAGCTTTTGGATTAACTAGACTTGAGCTTATGAGCGCATACATGAACAAACTCATCCCATCTGAGCAACGCGCAACTGTTTTATCATCACTTTCTATGTTTAGAAGACTCGCGCTAGTATTCTTGAATCCATTCGTAGGCTTCACGGCTGATTTCTCACTGCGAGTCGCATTGTTTGCAATAGGCCTATTACCACTATGTATGTATTTTTTTTCTCCACTAAGGAAGATTGATCTTGAGGGTAGTAAAGGCAAATAGATTGGAATTAATTACACTATAATTGTGATAATGCCAATTCTACACGTGGTGTCACTATTTATCTTGTCCTTAGCTTTTTTTTGCATTGCAATGTTTGCCCTCTCAATAAACCACAGTCTTGTTAAGAGCTTTTGGAGACATTATGTTAAATGGTTTACTAATCGCGACCTAACTGACGAGATGCTTTTTCCACTTATGAGAACAACACAGGTAAGTTCATATGTGTTTTTGTTTTTAGGAACTATTCTTCTTGGACTTTCTCTATTCTTAAGTATGCTCAGCTAGGAGTATCATTACAAATCTCGAGTCATCCTTTTAGATGATGATCTTACCACTATATCAACGTATTAATTACACATGTTGATACTTCTACAATCGCCATTTGTGCATGTATAGGAAATACATCCATTTCGTGCTGGGCAATCGGCGTCCGTCGTACACAAGCTAAATTGATCTTTTACAGGCGAGGTCGTTGGTTGTTGAGGATTACGACAATCCTCGAGACACAATCCCATACACGTTGGAGGCGGACATGCACCATCGACACATGGATAGTTGCAACATTCGTTTTCACTCTCGCATCGCTCGCATACATTGTTACCGCAAGAACTTTGCTCCCAAGGATATGGCGTGGGTGATGTATTTGAAGTGGTTGTAGTGATCGGGACAATGCTCGTTATCGTTGGGACATTTTTCAAATCATACCTTCGTTGTTTCTTTTCATACCCCGAGCCCATCGCAAATGAGAGTATTGATATAAATATCAAAAGTCCAATAATAAAAGGAATAGATTTTGGAGGAAGTGAACTTTGGAATTGGAAGCTGCGTGAAAAAAAAGACTTAAGGTGAGCAAGAGAGTTTGTTTCGTTTTTCACAATCTAAGTGTATCAAATTCAAGGTAGCATTATTCCAAAAAACACCGTCTGACAGCGATTAATATCGCTTGCTCTTCTACCTAGGGACCCACCCAATAGTATTTGAAGTATCATGTATTATTCCCTCATTATTCGACACTGCATAAAAGAGCTCAAAGTTACTTTGGATTTTTTCTGAGTTAATGCATGATTCAATCATGGACACGCAATCATCATTATATAGCCATACTTTATTTTCAAATTGATCACCCTCAGGAGGCTTGTTATCTATTCTAACTCCTCCAAATCGAATACAAATTACCTCCAGACCTTTAGTTGCATAATATCTACCCAAAGACTCGATAAATATTTTATCTGCTCCATAAGGCGAGTCGGGTGTTGGAATAGTATTAGTTGTAAGTAGTCCAGGACCTCTCCACTTATAAAAGTTATCAGCATGTACAGAGCTAGCCATCACAACCCGATGTGCTCCTGATGCAAGCGCTGCTTCATACACATTGTATGCCATAAGTGAATTGTCAGGAAGATAAACGCCACTTCTATAATTTTCACGAACCTTATGATCTGTTGGATTGTGTGCAAGATGGATAATAACATCCGAACCTGTAATACACCCAGCAACTTGCTCACAATCCCGTAGGTCAACATCTGGCAAGTCAATTATTTTTAGCGAATAGTCTTTAAGCCCATTTCGTAAAACAGTTCCAATTACTCCCTTTCCGCCAGTTATGACTATTTTTTGATCTGTTTTCATTTATTTTTTAGCGCGACTGTGGTCGCATGATTATTGCATAGATTAGTGCTGAGTTTGATAGAAGTTGATAGATCGGGAAAATAATTGTTGTTAGATTATATTGTTGCAAAGCAATAATTGCCAACAGATTCTTCACTATATTTGTATAAAAAAGTATTAGTGTTTCACTTTTTGGATCTTTTAACGTCTTCTTTATTGTAAAGAAACAAGCGGATGCGTCGATAGTAATAACAACAAGAACCGAAAGTATTGGTTCCTTGACAAAGACCCATAATGCAATAGCACATAGTGAGCATATAAATAAAATATTCTCATGTAGTGTTATATTCTTTGTGCCGTTCTTAAAAGCAATTAATGCTATTGCAATATTGATCAACCCAGTTGCGCCTGTCATCCATGATCCTGGCCCACCACCCTTGGCCCATTGTCCAAAAAATGCAATCATAGTAACAATTGACCAAATTAACCAGGAAATAAAATGGGGCTTAGTTTTGCCCTTTGCAGCATCAAGAAGATAGGGAACCATCCCTACCAATGTTAAAATCACAGCACTTAGTCCTAGGAATTCTTTCATTTGGGTTCAGTATAGCGCACCTACTCTCTCTAAAGTTTATTGGTTATCAGCAGGTACAAAAATCCACAGGAGAATATATAAGAGTATTCCGCTTCCCTCTGCTAGCGAAAGTGCAACAAATAATACCCTTACGATAATTGGGTCAATGTTAAAGTAACGAGCGAGCCCTCCACAGACTCCTGCGATTACTTTATTTTTTGTTGATCGAGTTAGCTTTTTATGAGTTGTTTTCATGTGTGTATTTTACCAATTTATTCCTGGAATTTCCAATTCTCTATATTTTTTTTCGTTTAAAGAATTTTCTCAAACGCTATAAGGTCATCTTTTGATGCGTTTTTTAATTCAATGAAATTCAGCTTATTTGGCACGCTCAGTGATGCTGCATTGTTAGGATTAACCCGAATGATAGCACGCTTGTAGTTTCTTTTTTTTAAAAATTGCATCATCAGCTCAACTGCCATAACAGCATACCCCCTCCCTCTATTATCAAGATAAATACCATATGAAATGTTCATGTCACCTTCTCGAGTTTCAAAGACTGTAGGATCTATGGGACGGGCTTCGACCATGCCAACAAGGGTGCCTTTTTCATCAACAACTGCAAAATTAAAAACAGGCCCATCAGCTTTCCAGTACTCAATGTTTTTTTGAATCCATATGCTAACACTTTGTCGCGAGCTCTTCCCACCACTTAACCATTTTTCGAACTCTTCGTCCTCATGTTTTAAATGATAGTCAGTATCCGTTATTTCAAACGGACGAAGTGAAATAACTCCATTCGTAAGATTTTTTTTCATTCCAAAAAGGTATCTAATTAAATGTTTTAAACATTTACTATTTGATAGTATGCTTATTATATCCTCGCTTCACTAACTCTTCATATGCTTCCCAAACCTCATTGGGCATTTCTTGATATATTTGAAAGCCCCTTTTAGAATAGAGCTTGACTCGCTGTGTATCGCCAACCATTATGTTAATAATAAGATCTTTAGATAGAGCCTCATTGGGATATTCTTCAAATTCAAATTGCGGTGCCGCTACGATAAATTCCCTACCCTCCCATTGCTTCATAAATGTTGCATAGACTCGTCTTAGCATAAATGGTTTTTGTACCAAAATAAAACTTTCTAAGTTCAACCCATTATCTTCAATAAGTTTCTTTGTTAAGAGAATATTTTCGCCCGTGTTTGTTGCTTTTTCTTCAAGAAATATCTTGTCTTTTGGAACCCCTAATCGAATGGCTTCATTAGCAAATACTTGAGCTTCAGGAATGTCCCACAAATTCCTATTTGAGTCACTTTTGTTACCTGTGCATATCATAAGTGGGGCATATCCCTCAAGAAACAATTTCGCCCCATATTGCGCAGTTCTAATATCAAAGTTCCCCAACACTATAATGCAATCAGATTTAGTGAGAGGTTGTTGTAGATAATTATAATTCCAGAGTATTTTTGCAAGCTCATCATCGGTCTTATTCTCCATAATGGAAGTATATCAAAGCTGATTAAGTGCTTTACTTTAGTCTTGGCAGGTAAACCATAAAAGAGAACGCTCACGAAGGTTATTTTTTGTCTAATAGTTGCATAATCGACTCTTCGTATCCTGAATAATTTGCAAGTCCTTTAAGAGGAACATTTTGTGCTTGATATCGTATACCATTACTATCTATAAAAATCAGATCTGGCCATCCCGCAATCTCATAAGCATCTTTAAGAATTCCCGTTGGGTCTTGGCCAACAGGAAATGATAGAGAATATTTTTGCATGAAGTCCACGCTAGCGTTTCTATAGGTACTTGCATCATACCTATGTGCTGAATATGGTGTGTTTATCCAAATAATAGAAAGCCCTTTGTCTCTATATTTTGAATCCCATTGCTTGAGAAAGGGCACAACAGCAGAGCAAAACGAACCATCAAGAGTGGGAGTACAAAAAACTAGAAGGGTGGACTTGCCATTTATTGATACTGGCGATGAATTGAGCCAATCAGTTATTGAGTCTAACGATGGCGCTGGTCCTTTATCTTCTAAAAATGAACCAGTTGGAGTTGGTCTGTCTGTAGGAATTGTTTGTGTGGGCAATGATATGGTCGATTCAAGTAATTTTGTGTTCGCCTGTTGTTTGGGAATTATTTCCTGTTTAGTGCCCAAAATGAAAAAGAATAAAGCAGTCAAAATAAATAAGACACATCCAAAAAAGGCATATTTCCACGGATTATGACTTTTTGGTAATTGAGCTAAAGAAGGCAACTGTTCTTGTGCGGGCACATCCATAAAACGAGTATATCAGATACCTATAATCCAAATTACAACCCCATAGATATGGGATCAGATCTATTCAGTCAAAATCATAATCAGTGTCTAAGTTGACTGAATATTTGGGGAATTACTACCGAAGCTATTCTGAAGGAAACTCATATTTCTTAAATGGTTTTTCTATCGGATTTCCCTGACAATAGTAGGCTATCTTGTTTTTTGTATCAAATATAAATGCAGAATGGGTAAAGCATTTGTCTTCCTTGTCTGTGGTGCAAATCGCATTTCCTTTTTCAGCATTTTTTCTGTCCTTCAGAATATTTTTTAGTTCTTCAATCGAATTTGCATCCGCAATTAGCTCCTCAGCTCGAGATTGATGAGTTTTGGACCATTCTTCAAAGCTTGGACGTTTATCAAACCCAATATTTCTGTTTTGTAAATGTAAATAGTGGTTAGTTTTAACTGAAGGTTTTGATATTTTTTCAATGTAGTACTCCTCTGGAACGCCCTCTACGCCATAGCATTCATTTTCATCTGCCACAAACATGTTCCCACCAATTCTAGGACTGAACGCTTGAATAATTTCTACAGCCTCTTTTGCAGTGCTGGCGTCTAGTATAAGTCGAACATATGGACGTCTAATATAGGAAATCTGATCATCAGAGACCTTAACAAAAGTTGAAACGAATGCGACACCTTTTTCATTGATCCCTCCATAATACCCGTCTTCATTTGGGTTGGGATTTTGAATCAGGTACTTCCTAAATTTATCTCCCTTTGAATCAAAAAGCTTTATTTCATCATCCCATCTCATCCACTCGACCGGATCCCGAGTTTTTATAAGAATCCAGCTAGAATCTAATTGTTTTGCCGCAGTTGTACACATGATTTGGATTTGTAAGGCTAATTATAGCAGAAGTCATTGTTGAAGCCCAGTCCAGGGGGAGGGATTCGAACCCCCGAAGGCTTGCGCCGACAGATTTACAGTCTGTTCCGATTGGCCACTCCGGCACCCCTGGTGTAGCGATAATTATAGCATTAGACAGGCTTAGATTGACTTGTATTTTCAAAAAAATATGGGTAACATGAATACGTATGGTATATACCTTTATCTCAGATCGATCAATTAAACTTCTTTCACTCTCTAAAACGATGCTGGGACAATACCACACAGCATTTTTTACCAAAACCCACTCCGTAGACCTGCTTAAAAATGGCACCATTGAAAATGTTGATCTTGTCGCCTCTGCAGTAAAGGAAGCGCTCACTCAAGCAACACCTTCTCCAATTGCAGACAAAGAGATTTTTCTAATACTCCCTCAAGAAGCATTCGTGTTTGCACGATACGCAATCCCAGGAGACATATCAGACGCAGCTATACTGTCATTCGTAAAAGACAAACTCAGATCTGACAAGGGTGTTGATGCCGAATCGCTTTTGCACGACTTTATCGTAACAAAGACAGATGAAGGATGCGTTGTCTTATTTTATGGAATGGATAAAGCAAAGTTTAGTCAATTTGATGATGCATTTAGATTATTAGGCCTATCTGTCGGGAACATTATCCCCGAAACACTTGCATACTTTAAATTATTTAACAAAACCCTAAATGTCCAGAAACAAGAGAAGATATTGTTTGTTCATTATGAGGAGGGCAACTCATATGGATTTGTCTTTGATGCACTGGGACTACTCCTGGAAGAGAGACTCGTTTTAAAAGACGATGTTGTTGAGTCATTGCGACACGAGATTGAAACATTACAAAATAAACATCAGCTGACACTCAATAGATTAATTCTGTCTGTCCCAGCATCCAAAGACATCAGACAAGATTTCTTCACAAAAGACGTCGGAGTTTGGACCAATCCACTAGATAAGATCATTCAAAATTTCTATAGCGAGTACGTCAAACTTTTGCTCCCCTCTCATGGGGTACAATTCTCTCTCCATCAGTTTGCAGTTAACTTAGGCGGTTATATTTTTGAATGTGAGAAAGACCAGTTTCAGCCACTGAGCCCATCAGGCAAGGTCACAATTTCATCAAATGGGCGATCTGGACCAAGGCTCAATATTCCATCCTTTTCATTTTTCAGCAAGCGAGATATTGGCATATTCTTAGTTTCATTTTTATTCTCATTTGGCATTATTTATGCTGGATCAAAATTTAACACACTCGCACCCATCATCAACCAAAATAAACCTATCCCAACACTTGCACCAACACAAGATATTGAACCAACTGCATCGCCAACTCCGGCAATTAATCGAGATGAGATCAAAGTAAAAATCCTCAATGGAACTGGAATTCGAGGAAAGGCGGCAGAATACACCGACATCTTAAAAGACATGAAATATTCGGAGGTATTAAGTGGAAATGCCCCGAGTTTTGATATAGAGGTAACCGAAGCACAAGTTAAAGCTTCAAAATCTGAAGCTATTGACTTAATCAGAGAAGACTTGAAAGATGTTTTGACTATTGAAAAAACCTCAGAGCTCGATGAGAGTGAGGCTGCTGATGTTATTATCATCATTGGTCTCGACTCCGTCACCCCCTCCCCAACAAAGTCTGAGTAGTAAAGCAAGGCCGCCATGACAATACGAGGTTGAGGTATACTATCCTCATATGGACCAACATCAAGAACTTCTTGCAAAAATTAATACACTCAAAGAGAGCATTGATTTTGAATCAAAAAGAAAGGCATTGCTAGAGCTCGAGCAACAAACATATCAGGAAAACTTCTGGGCCGATCATGTTAAAGCTTCGTCAGTTATGAAGAAAATCGCCGATATTAAGAAGTTGATTGATGATTTTGACATGATAGATCTACTCATTGAAGAAAAGCAATTTAGCGAAGTTGAAAAAATTGTGAGTGAATATGAGGTATCAATCTATTTGTCTGGCGAATATGATCTTGGTGACGCCATTTTTTCGATTCATGCAGGTCAGGGCGGAACTGAAGCTATGGATTGGAGTGAAATGTTGTATAGAATGTATACGCGCTACTTTGAGAGAAAGAATTTTAAAGCATCTCTTCTTGATCGGATCGATGGTGAGGAGGCTGGAATTAAAAGCATCACGGTTAAAGTTGAAGGAACACGAGCTTATGGATATCTTAAATGTGAAGCGGGAGTTCATAGATTAGTACGACAATCTCCTTTTAATGCCAACAGCTTGCGTCAAACGTCATTTGCACTAGTTGAGGTGCTCCCAACAATTGACGATCATCATGTTGTTATAAATGAAGAAGACCTAGAATGGAGCTTTTTTAGATCGGGGGGTCATGGAGGTCAAAACGTTAATAAAGTATCAACTGCAGTGCGACTCATCCACAAACCATCTAATATCATGGTCACATGTCAAAAAGAGCGTTCCCAGGATCAAAACAGAAACATTGCCCTTGAATTACTACGTGCCAAATTATGGCAAATACAAGAGAATGAACGTAATCAAACAATAAGCGATCTTAAAGGGGTCAGGCAAGCTTCATGGGGCCTACAAATTCGCTCATACGTACTTCATCCATATCGACTCGTTAAAGACGTAAGGACCGGATATGAGGAGAATAACACCGATAAAGTCCTTGATGGTGACCTCGATCCATTCATTGAATCCTACCTCAAGTCTAATCACTAAAAACCTTGTATTGTCTTGGTGCATTTGCTAGTATGTTGATACTATCATGGATAACACAACGAAGCCTAATGAGCCTCTTATTCATACATTAAATAATAATACGCCCACAATGTCACAAGATCCTGGATTAACTACAAAAGCAACCATAATTTTACTGACTCTCGCTGTTATATTTGGTGGTCTCTCTGGATTTATCTACAAAAAATTTACATCAAGCAATGACACATCATCAGGTCAACAAGTCCAAGTGAGCAATCAAAAGGCAAAAGAAACAGCTGGGGTAACTGGAAAGAAAAATTTTAAAGATAAGGCAGAGGGAGTTTTAAAAAGAGGAGGAGTTGAGGAGGAGGGAAGCCATCATTTAGAACGACCAGGAGGCGAGTCTCAAAATGTCTATCTTACATCAAGCACAGTTGATCTAAGCAAATTTGAAAACAAAAAAGTTCGAGTTCATGGGGAAACATTCTCTGGACAAAAAGCTGGTTGGCTTATGGATGTTGGCTTGGTTGAGGTACTTGAATAATGATACAGTTTAACAATGTTTCAAAAAAATACCCTCTTGGAAATAGCGCTCTAGAAGACGCTACTTTTGCCGTTGAAAAAAATGAGTTCATTTTCTTCGTTGGCCCATCCGGCGCTGGTAAAACCACCATCCTAAAACTTCTTATGAAGCAGATTCAGCCAACATCAGGCTCTATTTTTGTCAATGACGTTGACATTGCTGATAAAAAGTTTCATGACGTCCTTGGTCTTAGGAGATCGATTGGTATGATATTCCAAGATTTTAAGATCCTCTATGACAGAAATGTTTTCGAAAATGTTGCCCTATCACTTGAGGTTGCAGATGCAATTCGAGGAAGTATCAAGGCTGAGGTCGAAGAAGCCTTGTCAACGGTAGGAATTATAGACAAGAAGTATATGTTTCCTGTTCAGCTATCAGCCGGAGAACTTCAGAGGGTCGCAATAGCTCGAGCAATTGTTGGCGGACGAGACATAATACTAGGCGATGAGCCCACAGGTAACCTTGATCCAAAAACAAGCTGGGATATCATGAAAATATTTAAAAAGCTTGAATCTGAAAAAACAATTTTGATTGCGACACATAATGTTGATGTGGTCAACAGCTTCAAAAGACGCGTCGTGACATTGGAGGGCGGAAAGATTGTTAAAGATGAGAAAAAAGGAGGATACCATCTATGAAAACATTTTTATCACTCTTTAAAAGAACGCCCTATCAGTCATTTGCATCAATTGTTATCCTATTTTTCACTCTTTTGCTTGCATTATTTTTCTTTAACATTGTTTCCTTTTTTTATGGGGTACTGAGCTATGTTGAGACTAGACCACAAGTAATAGCATACTTTAAAGTCGAAACTCCCGAGGACAAGGTAATGGAGATTAAACAACAAATTGAAAAGTCAGGCAAGACATCGTCTGTTGTATATGTATCTAAAAAACAAGCATTGGAGATTTACAAGGGATTGAATAAAGATAATCCACTGCTTGTCGAGATGGTGAGCGCTGATATTCTTCCAGCATCTTTGGAAATCTTTGCAAAAAAACCCGAATACCTTGGGCAAATTGCAGAATACCTAGACAAGCAACCCGCAATCGACGAGGTTAATTATCAAAAGGATATAGTTGATAGACTCCTTACGATCACGCAGGTATTGAGACAAGTGTCAATATTTGTCTTTGTGTTTCTAATATTAATTACCATTATCGTACTCATGACAACAACGGCGTTTAAGATTGCTGTAAAGAAAGACGAAATTGAGCTTATGCAGCTACTTGGAGCATCAAAATGGTACGTGAGAAAACCGTTTCTAATTGAAGGAATATTATTTGGTGTGATTGCAAGCTCAATAGCGTTTTTGTTCTTCTTTGGAGTCGTTTTCTACATCAAGCCATACCTTTCAAATTACTTACTAGGCATCCCACCACTCCCATTCCTGTCATTTGGGAATATTGGCATGACAGTCTGGCCACCCACTGCCGGATATGTTCTTGCAAACTATGCTGGTATTGTGTTATTTGGGGGTACTATCGGATTGATCGGCAACTATATCGCAACATCAAAATACATAAAATAGTGTTTTAGTTATGATTGGCATATGGGTGACCTACACCATTGCAGCAATTCTTATTCTTATAACACCCACCCATGTCTCAGCCCAAATCATCAATGAAATATGTCCAACCTCATGCTCGGGATATTCATTTGAATGGGTTGAGATTTATAACCCCACTCAAAATCTAATAACAGTAAGTGAGCTTGTCATAAGCGACGAGAAAGACCAAAAATTAACATTCCAATCTGGCGAGATTGCACCCGGAGGCTACATTCTTGCCACTTCAAGCTCGGTCCTTAATAACTCAGGAGACACAGTTTTCATTAAGGATTCTGGTGGCTTAGTATTGTCTTCCCAATCATACTCAAACCTTATAAGTAATCAAAATAGCTACGTCAGATGTGAGGGTGAGCAGTGGCAAGTATCACACAACCCCTCTCCACTTTCCTCAAACACAGCCTCATGCCTTACAAGTCCTACGACATCAACTATTAGTACTGACTACGATAGTATTTATTTATCTGAAGCGATGGTTGACCCAGCATTGGGTGAGGACGAATGGGTTGAGGTTTTCAACAACAACCCTTTTGAAGTTAAGCTTGAGGACTGGAGTATTGACGATGGTCAAAATGAAGGAGCGTCACCATTCAAGTTCACACACATACTTTCAGCAGGAAGTTACGGGAGCGTTCGCATAACGAAAACTATGTTTAACAATGATGGAGATACAATCAGGCTCATCAATCACCTCGACTCCACAAAAGACACTATGGTTTATACGCGCTCTATTAAAGAAAAGACCATCGGGAGATTGTCTCCCCAATCATCCCACGTGTGCGCCATGTCTCCAACTCAAGATAGTAAAAACCTGACTTGTCTTGTCGAAAATACACAACCAAACACACCAGCCTCAACACTTTCAATAACTAGAACAACCACTCCCCAGTTAAGTACCTTGAGCTTAATTCCAAGCGATCATGAATCATCATCTGAGCAAGACATAGCGTCTGATTCACAACACTTTCTACTACCCATACTAGGCACAGTAAAGGGAGTAATAACTAAAGAAAGCACTATCTTAAACAAGCCAAATAAACGCAGTAACCAAGTCTATAAAACAGCATCCTCTTTTGCAGCAACCTCGTTCATGTTTTCCTGGGCTAACATTTGCTATATACTGTTTAAGTTAAGACGGAAATATAAACAGTATTATGAAGAAGTTATCAGGTAAATCACTACTCTATTTTTTGCCCTCATTGATCTGGATGATTATTATTTTTGCTCTTTCTTCAAGACAGAGCATTTCGGTTGCAGAAAAACCTCTATTAAATTTCATTTTCTTCAAATCTCTTCATGTTATCGAATACTGTGTCCTTTATATTCTCAATGTCTTTGCGCTTCGAAAAAATCTAAGCAAGCATGCCTTCCTCTATAGTGCATATCTCACGATTATCTATGCACTATCTGACGAAATTCACCAAATGTCAGTACCATCTAGAGAGGGTATTTTTCGTGACATTCTTATTGACGGCCTAGGAGTATTTGTTGGTTACAAAATAATAAAGCTCTTTAAAAAGTAATATGCAAAATATCCTCAACTTTATTAAGCACATATTTACTCCAACTCACAGTAATAACTATCGCGCGAAAGCCCTCCACACAAACATATTGGTAATGTATTTGTTTATTGCACTCGCCTTGTCTCTTATTTTTTCTGTCAGCCAAAAAGTCTTAGGAGTAGCGACTGATATCAGTATTTCAAAACTGGTCGAGCTCGTTAACCAGAAAAGAGCTGAGCATGGTTTATCAGCACTAGCATTCAACGAACAACTATCAGATGCAGCACGCCGAAAAGCATCTGGCATGTTGGCGCACGACTGTTGGGCACATTTTTGCGATGGTGGAGTTTCACCATGGACCTCAATACTTGAATCTGGCTATGTCTATGATACAGCAGGGGAAAATCTTGCTAAAGATTTCTGTTGTTCATCAGATGTTGTTAATGCATGGATGGACTCACCAACTCACAGAGACAATATCCTAAGGTCAACCTACAAAGATGTTGGCTTTGCTGTTGTTAATGGCAACCTAAGCGGTGGAGAGACCACGCTCGTTGTTCAAATGTTTGGGTCTCCTCGAGGACAGTCGCAACCAAAGGCAATTGTACCTGAAGCTCAGGCTCAAGACAGACCTGCTCCAGTCAAAAAAACCACTACAGCGCCAACCAACCCTCCCCCGTCAGCTGTCCCCTCTCCAACAATTATTCCCGCAACACCAACTCCTTTTCATACAGGGGTTGATATAGTTTCTGCCTCAACAAAATCAAAATCAACACTTCTGTACACATGGGCGAAACAACAAACAAGCGATCTGAGTTTTCTTGCAATCGTCGCACTGGCACTTGCATTAATTTGCGATCTGTATTATGCATATAAATTAGATATTCTGCGCTTGACGGGCAAAAGCATAGCGCATCTCTTATTCGTTGGAGTCTCTTTAGTTGGATTTTTAGTAATTGCCAGAGGATCAATTCTATGAGTAAACAAGTACTCCAAAAGTTAAAAATTGAACTAAAAGAGCATTGGGTTGATTATCTGCTTTTTGGAGCTATTTCAATATTAGTATTAGTATTGCTTGTCGAATATAACCACAATCGCTCAGCTCAAATTATCCTTCTCTTCATGTACGCAGTAAGTTATATATTGTGGGGCATCATGCATCACGCCAAAGAAAAGACGCTTCATCATAAGGTAACTCTTGAGTACATTCTTATAGCAGGGTGTATACTAGTAACACTCGTATTTACGAGGTAAAGTACTATGAAAGGAATTATTCCTGTTGGTGGTCGAGGGACTCGAATGCGACCAGTAACGTTTACCGCAAATAAGCACTTTATTCCTGTTGGTAACAAACCACTCATATTCTATCCGATCGAGACCGTAACAAAGGCTGGCATAACTGACATTGCCATTACCTACAACCCTGGCCAACTCGAATATGTACAGAGCGTTTTGGGTGATGGACGCGCGTGGGGAGCAAAATTTACATATATCGAGCAACCCGCACCAATTGGTCTCGCTAATATTATCCAGGTCTGTCAGGATTGGGTTGGGAACGACATGTTTGTGTGTCATTTGGGAGATAATATATTTTTAGATGGTATAAAAACTGCCAAGGAGTACTTTGAGAGTCAGAAACCCGACGGACTTGTTGTTATGGTGCACCATCCTGAAAATAGCCGTATGGGCGTACCTTATTTTGACAAAAAAAATAGACTTATTAAATACGTCGAAAAACCCAAAAATCCACCTCATGACTTTGCTATCCCAGGACTCTATTTTGGCAACAAGAATTTTTTCAAATCATTCGTTGGGCCAGACAAGATCAAGCCATCGGCTAGAGGAGAATATGAAATCCCATCACCGTATCAATGGCTGATTGATCACAAATATCGAGTCGATGTAATCGAATACGTTGGGAGCTGGCTCGATCCTGGAAAATTTGGCGACTGGTTAGAGACCAATCAGCACCTACTTGACGTAACATCGACCCGGTCAATTCAAAGTCAACCAGATAAGGCCAGCAAAATTGAAGGTAGAGTTGAGATTGGAACTGAATGCCAGATAATTAACTCAGTCATTCGAGGACCAGTATCTATTGGCAATAATGTTACTATTAAAAATAGTTTCATTGGTCCATATACCTCAATATTTAATTCATGCCAAATTGACGCCTGTCATATTGAAAATTCAGTCTTGATGGAGTCGGTTACATGTAAAAACCTAAGCAAGCCAATTGACTCAAGTATTATTGGGCCAAATAGCGAAATAACCTCAAATAGCAACCAGACCTTCCATCAACTTTTTGTTGGCGAGATGGGCAAGATCACACTCTAACCCCTCATTGACTTTACAATCGCGCCTAAAGTAGAATCAATGTATGATCGCAGAGAAAATACGAGAGTTATTCTATGGTGCTAAAAATCTATTTAACATCACGTTCAAAGTTGGTGTCGTCGTTTTAGTTTTTGTTGCCATTGTCAACATTTTCTCAACTTCCATCATGAAGAGTGGCCAAAATCAAAGCATTACTTTGGCCAAATCATACGAATCTGACCAAAAGGAAATATACAAAATAATTGAAGAGGCGAAAAAAAGCAAATCAAAGAACGCCAAAATAGCAGGGAATCTCTTTGCAAGCATGACATGTGCGAGCCTAGGTGAGGGATGTACCCCAGATCCAAAAGAGGCTCATAAATTCTACTCAAAAAGCATGCTCGGCATGGCTGCTGGATTACTCTCATTTCCCCTCTCATCTCCTCCTGCGTCATTTGTATATTATGCATATGACTCAATCTCAAACTTTGGACTCCTTCCTCGTGCGTATGCAGCTGATGGCATTGGCTTCTCGTCACTTAACTCTCTTGTTGATATTTGGAAAATTTTCCGTGATATTGCTTACTTTGTCGTAGTGATTTTTATCACAATCACGGGTTTTATGATTATGTTTCGAACCAAGATCAATCCTCAAACTGTGATCTCGATAGAGAATGCAATCCCAAGGCTAATTATCACGCTTCTATACATTACCTTTTCATTTGCAATAGTTGGACTACTTATTGATCTCATGTATGTCTTTATAGGTATCGTAATCTCATTTATGGCCAACTTGACCGGAGGAAATGTTGCGCAGCTTACAGACCAATATATGACATCAGGCCCGGGAGGAATTTGGTCACTACTTAATAGAGGTAAGTCTTTTAATATTATTGGCCCACTATCAGTGCCAATAGACCATGATATTTTATGGACACTCCCAAATGCCCTATTTACACTCATGCCGACATTTGGATTATTTGTCAAATATATCGGAACAGGCTTGGGTATCTTTAGATTTTTTCCTTGGCTCTGGAGCAATCTTTTTGTCAAAATTATAGAACGCTTCGACAATGATTTCAGCGCCACTATTGGGGTAGGTGTTGCATTTGACGGCACCATGCGAGGACTTGCACTTGGGGTATTGCAAAGCATTGCTCTTGTTGTCTCGATTGGCATTACTGCACATTTTTTACTACCATTTTTCATAGGACTCCTTATATTATTTACAGTAATTTCTCTTTTTTTCAGAATACTACTCATGCTATTTCGCTCATATATCACGATATTACTCATGACGATTTTTGCACCTATTATTTTGCTCGAGGAGGTCATCCCAGGAAAATCTGCCTTTTCAAATTGGTTTAAAACGGTACTTTCAGAACTCATAACCTTCCCAGCACTTATTACAATAATGTTTGTTGGTGCACTTATCGTCAACGCAGCAACATCGGGGACTATTCTTCAACTGCCATTCCTTTATGGTATCGATCCTAAAAGCTTTAGCATAATAGTAGGCATAATCATATTGCTCATGATGCCAAACCTTGTTAAGAAGGTAAAAGAAAAGATTCAACCGAAGCCAACAAGTGTCGGGGGTGGGCCGGGAGTATTATTTGCAGGTGCAGCAGGTGCAATAGGGGGAGCCATGGCAGTTGCCCCAGGTGTTAAGTCAGCATTTACCGATAAGATACTTAGGCCGATATTTCCTGGAGGATTAGGAAAAACACTCTTTGGCAGCACTACCGAACAACAAGCAAAGGCACAACAAAAAATCTTTGTTGATGCGCTAACTGAACATTACACAAATACCGGTGGTGGTGGCGCTGGTGGCGCTGGTGGCGCTGGTGGCGCTGGTGCGCACTGCTTACCTGCATCCACTCGTATTAAGACTCCAGAAGGGTATATAGCAGTTAGTGAACTTCACGAAGGAATGCCGGTTATTACACTAACAATCTCCGGAGATGAGATAACGACTTCAATTCTTAAAACATCAAAATTGAAAGTTTCTCAGGACCATAAAATGTCTCGTATATCACTCTCTGACAAGCGAACTATCTTCGCATCTATTGGACATCCTTCAACCACTGGTAATGGTATCGAGCAATTATCAATAGGGAGTGAGTATGACAATGCAACGGTTACTAAAAATGAGATCGTAGAGTTTCGAGGAGAATATACTTATGACATACTTCCTGGGGGTGAGACTGGATTCTATGTTGCAGATTATGTACCGCTAGCAAGTACTCTCAAATAATCTTCCACTGGCAAATACTATGGCTTGTATGGCCTTATATAAAATCAGATTACTTCGCTATTGATCAAGAAATTAAGGCTCATCATTTATGTGTCAAAAATACATGGATTATAAGATTTTGAAATAAACCTAAAATGGATTTACCTAAAGAATGGTATTCGAAGTATATCAACCCCAACTATCCTTACGATAAGAACAGAGAAGAGAATAAGCAATAA
>CAYNEP010000008.1:0-16243 GCA_964396255.1 uncultured Gammaproteobacteria bacterium
TATGGCCATGATGATGGTGCACTTGCATCGTTGCGTTTATTACACTTTCTCAAACGAAAGAATAAAGGTCTTAAAGAGGTAATCTCAAGTCTTCCACAGTATATCTCAAGTCCTGAGATCAAATTAGGATGTCCAGACGACATAAAATTTAATCTCATTAAAAATGAGATAACCTCTAAGTTGAAAAATGAGTATCCTCACGGATTGTACAATGATATTGATGGTATTAGGATGGATACAGATACAGAAATGTGCATTATTCGCGCATCACAAAATGGTCCATACATAACAGTAAAGTACGAAGCAAAAACAGAAGTCGAATTTGAGAACTTAAGGGTAAAGATCTCTACTATGCTTAAAGCTATTCCTCAAGTTGATTTTTCAACAGGAGTCAATACGCACGCCTTATGAACCTTGATGATGCTGCCCTCTATAATCGTCTTGATCCACAAAACATGAGGAGTTCGATTGAACTGCTTCCTGATCAAATTCAGCAGACGTATGGAGAGATTAATGCGTTAACGACTAGTCAAGATTACAGACATGTCACTTCTATTGTCTTCTCAGGAATGGGAGGATCTGCACTTGGTGCGCAGGTTACAAAACATCTTTATGGCCCTACTCTACCCGTGCCATTTGAGATAGTAAACGACTACCATCTTCCATCATACGTAGACTCAAAAACACTTGTGTATATTCAATCTTATTCCGGAACAACGTATGAGTCGATATCATGCTTGCAAGATGCTCATGGAAAACATTCAAAAATATTTGTTGTTGCAGTTGGGGGAGAGTTAATAGAGAAGGCGGGCGAGCTTAATGTTCCTTTTTTTAAAATAAATCCAGTTAACAACCCTTCAAATCAGCCGCGCATGGGAGTTGGCTATAGCGTGAGTATGTTAATAGCTTTTCTACATAAGCTTGGATTTATAAGCCTTGAGAGTGAGGAGATTGAGCAGGTTGTTGATTTCTTAAAAAAAAGTAACCAGCTTTATGGAACTCAAGTTCTTGAGACAAATAATCCTGCAAAACAGCTCGCACGTGTTTTATTTGGTAAAATTCCACTTTTTTTCAGTGGCGAATACCTCACTGGCGCAATTCATGCAAATCGTAATCAGTTCAATGAGAATGCTAAGAGCTTATCTATCTACTATAACCTTCCAGAAGGTGATCATTATGTACTGGAAGCATTTCAATACCCTCCTCAAATTTTGAAGCAGATAATGTGTATTTTCTATACTGGGTCGTATCTATCTGAAAACTTGATTAGGCGAATTAAAGCCACTGATGAGGTTATTAAACAGGCGGGAATTGACACTAAGACGATCAATTTTGATGGACCATCAAAACTTGGAGAAATTATTCAGGCTATCCATTTTGGCGCCTATGTAGGATTTTATACTGCCATGCTCAACGGCATTGATCCCTCGCCCATACCTCATGTTGAGAATTTCAAGAGCATGATGAAGTCGTAATCTGAGTTTAATGATCTTGATTTCCTTTCTCTCAATTGCCATACTGAACATATGGCAGATAAGTATATTTCCTGGTTTGATGAGATCGACAAGCATGATACACCGACAGTTGGAGGTAAGGGGGCAAATCTTGGCGAGATGACGCAGGCTGGTTTTCCAGTCCCATACGGTTTTGTAATAACATCAAAGGCATACTTTGACTTGATCGAAGAGAACAATTTAAGACAACGCATCGGGGCTCTTCTAGCTTTTGTTAATTTCGAAAATCAGCAAGAGCTTTCTGGGGCATCTGATGCGATTCAAAAACTCATTCTAAATGCCTCTGTGCCTAAGGATATTGTTCATGCAATTGTTGATGCATATACTCAGATGACTTTTAAGGAGTTGAAAAGACTTAAGCGTGGCGGAGGTTTCTTTGGACCTGGCGCCCACCCTCTTGTTGCGGTGAGGTCAAGTGCAACTGCTGAGGATCTTCCTGAGGCTTCCTTTGCTGGGCAGCAAGAAACGTATCTAAATGTAAAAGGTGATAATGTCTTACTTAAAATGGTTCGGGCTTGTTGGGCATCTTTGTTTACGCAAAGGGCTATGTATTACCGAAATCAGAATCATTTTGACCATCTTAAGGTTGGACTTGCTGCTGTTGTGCAGCGTATGATTCAGTCTGACGTATCTGGCATCGCATTTTCAATTGACCCAGTTTCAAATAACAAGGATGTTATAACGATTGAGGCCATTTATGGTCTGGGTGAGTATATTGTTGGTGGTAAAGTCACACCAGATCACTATGAAGTAGTTAAAAAGAGCGGGGATATATTAAAAAAAGAAGTAAAAAAACAAACTATAGCACTAGTGCAAAAAGAGGGTGGCAATAAGGAGATTAAAGTTCCTGAAAAGTTTCAAAATGCTCAAAAACTTTCAGTTTCGCAAATTTTGGAACTTGCTGTCACTATTGCAAAAATAGAAAAACACTACTTCTTTCCTCAAGATATCGAATGGGCACTTGAGAAAGGAAGATTTTATATTGTGCAGTCGCGTCCTATAACAACTACCTCAAATGATCATGCTCATACCTTAGTTGATGCTAAAACCGAAGTTCTCCTTACTGGTGACCCAGCATCACCCGGTCTGGGATTTGGTGAGCCTGTTGTGGTCAAATCGCCTGCGGAGATTGAAAAAGTAAAGAAAGGGATGGTATTAGTTGCCCCAATGACAGACCCAGATTATGTGCCTGCTATGAAAAAAGCTAGTGCTATTATCACAGAGAAAGGGGGGAGAACATCACATGCTGCTATAGTCTCTCGTGAACTTGGGGTTCCAGCTGTAGTTGGTGCTGTTGGCGCAATAAAAGCTTTACAACGACAGAAGATGATCACGGTAAATGGGACTTCGGGTGAAATTTATAAGGGTAAGGTTGTTGTTAAAAGTGAACATACGAATGTTGTAAATAAACCTAAAAGGAATTTAAAAACTATAACAAAGGTCTATGTTAACTTAGCCGAGGTTGAGAGGGCACAGGAAGTCTCCCAAATGCATGTTGATGGTGTTGGTTTGTTACGTGCCGAATTTATGATTGCAGATATCGGGACACATCCGAAGGAGTTTATCAAAACTAATAATGAACATATTTTTATCGATAAACTCTCAGCTAAGCTTAAGGTTTTTGCCCATGCATTCAATCCAAGACCTGTAATTTATCGTGCAACTGATTTTAAGACGAATGAGTATAGAAGTTTGAAGGGAGGGAAGCTCTACGAGCCATACGAAGAGAATCCTATGCTTGGATATAGAGGTGCAACTCGATACATTTCTGACAAGCATGAGTTTAAAATGGAGCTTCAAGCACTACTTAAGGTGCGTGAGCAAGGCTACAAGAATCTTCATTTAATGATACCTTTCGTCAGAAATCCTGAGGAGCTTATAGAAATAAAAAAGATGCTTGAGGCTGTTGGACTTGTGCGAGGACCTCATTTTAAGTTATGGATTATGGTTGAGATCCCATCAGTTGCTTTAATGTTGGAAGAATACATCAAAATTGGAATAGATGGAGTTTCAGTTGGCACTAATGATTTGACGATGCTTACACTTGGTGTTGATCGAGATAATGCAGCGGTATCACATCTCTATAGAGAGACTGAACCCTCAGTTGTTTATCTCCTTGAGAAGATTGTCAAAACAGCACGAAAGCACAATCTAACCGTCTCGGTCTGTGGCCAGGCGGCATCAGATTACGCTGACTTACGAGAGCGGTTGATCAAACTTGGAGTCACGAGCTTGTCAGTCAACATTGATACGATCGATCGCGTACGACAAGACATTTTTGATTTCGAAAAGAGTATATGGCAAAAGTAAAACAAATAACTGCAAGACAAATACTTGACTCACGTGGTGTCCCAACAATTGGCGCTGCATTACAACTTGATACTGGTGTCTGGGTTGAGGTTGAGGTACCATCGGGTCACTCAGTCTCAACTTATGAGCCTATTGATCTTCGTGACAACAATCCAAAGAAATATAATGGCATGGGTGTTGAGACACCTGTCTCATATATAAACAATCTCATAGGACCCAAACTGGTTGGTATTGACGTCATGAGACTGCATGATGTTGATCATTGGATGATTGGTGCTGACGGGACTGAGAATAGGTCAAAACTTGGTGCAAATACAACAATTGCCATGTCTCAGCTATTTTTAAAAGCTGGAGCTGTTGCAAATGGAGTTCCTCTATACAAGTATGCCAATGTCTATTACTGCCAAAAGTACAATACCAAGGTTACGATTGAACGTGTACCATCTCCTATCATTAATGTCATAAATGGTGGACAACATGGTTCCTCAACATTAGATTTCCAAGAATTCCATATTATTCCCCAAACAGCTAATGAATTTGCACAATCGGTCGAAATTGCAGTAACTGTTTATAACGCAATAAGGAAAGTTCTTGATTATAGAAATGTGGGAACATTCTTATCAGAACAAGGTGGATTCTCACCAAAATTAAGAGCAAATATTGATGCGCTCGAGGTAATTAAAGAGGCAACGCTAAAGGAAAAGATTAGACTTGGAGTTGATATGTTTTTGGGAGTAGATTGTGCGTCTAGTTTCTACTATAAGGACAATAAATATCTTTTAAAAGATAAGCCTGAAGCCATGTCTGAGTCTGAGTATCTGGCCTTCATGACAGATGCTATTAAAAATTATTCGTTGCTTGTTGTTGAGGATCCACTTTTTGAAGACGCGTATGATGGGTGGAAAAAGCTCACGGCAGCAGTTGGACAATCGTGTTATATAGTCGGTGATGATCTGGTTGCAGGGTCAAAAAAAAGAATCGAGAAGGCTCTAAAAGAAAATCTGTGTAATAGTACTGTGATTAAGTTTGGACAGTATTCTACACTTTCTGAAATGTTTGAGATTGTAACTCTTTTAAAATCACATGGTTCGAAGGTAATCATTTCACAGAGATTTGGCGAGACGACAGATAGCGCAATTGCTGATCTTGCCGTGGGTGTTCAGGCTGATTTTGTTAAGTTTGGATCAATAAATAGAGGAGAACGAGTTATGAAATATAATAGACTTCTTGCAATTCAATCAGAAATTGAGAAGAATACCTCATGAAGCGTGTAGTTTTAGCGATTTTAGACGGGTATGGTATTGCGCCAGACTCAAAGTCAAATGCAATAACTCAAGCTCATCCAAAAACAATTGAGTATCTAGCCAATCATTATCCCTCAACGACACTGCAAGCATCAGGAGAGGCGGTAGGATTGCCTTATGGTGAGGTTGGTAATACAGAGGTAGGACATCTTAATATTGGCGCTGGGAGGGCAGTATTACAAAGTCTTCCTCGAATAAATACCAGCATAGCAGATGCGACGTTTTATCAGAATAAGGCCCTTTTAGGTGCTGTAGCTCATATTAAAAAAACAAACGGGTCGATTCATTTGCTTGGATTAGTTGGAGAGCATCACGTACATGCAAGCGTTGATCATTTATATGCGCTACTTTATTTCTGTAAACAGCACGATCTTAAAAAGTGTTTTATTCATGTTATAACAGATGGCCGTGACTCTTCACCCAAAGCGGCTGCACAGTTTATTACTCCTCTTGAGGCATTAATTAAGAGACTCGGTATTGGCACAATAGCATCAATTATGGGACGATATTTTGCCCTCGATCGAGATTATAGGTGGGATAGGGTTGAGAAAGCATACACCTGCTTAACAGAAGGTCTGGGTAATCGGGCTTCAAATTGGAGAGACGTTATAGAGAATGCCTATGATGTTGGACTTTCTGATGAGTTTATTCCTCCTACATCTATTGTTAAGTCGGGCAAGATTATAGGAAGAGTACAAGATGGTGATGCAGTAGTTTTTTTTAATTTCAGAATTGACAGACCAAGAGAATTAACAAAAGCATTCGTTCTTGATAACTTTGAAAGTCATGCAAACGATCAAACATCAGATCCATATGAAACTAAATATAAGAAGTCTCACTTGATCAAAGATGCGGCAGATCAGAAGCCGTTTAACAGGTCGGTAAAGCTAAAAAAACTTTACTTTGCAACAATGACTGAATATGACAAGTATCTCAAAACTGCTGTTATGTTTGCTCCAACACCAGTTGATGTCACCCTCTCAAGCGTGCTTTCAAAACATAAGTTAAAACAATTAAAGGTATCAGAGAGTGAAAAGGAGCGCTTTGTGACGATCTATTTTAATGGACTTTATGAAGCTCCTTATGAGGGTGAGGATCGAATTATTGTTCAGTCAAGAAAGGTCCCAACATATGATCTTGAACCAGCTATGTCAGCTGTTGAGATTTCTCAGGTCGTTACTGAGGCAATATCTAAAAATTCACACACTTTCATTGTTGTTAATTTTGCCAATGCTGACATGGTAGGACACACTGGGAATATTGAGAAAACTAAAGAGGCAATTACTGTGCTTGATAATTGTATAAAGGATATCGCACATGCTGCATTACAGAATGATTGGGCGTTTTATATAACAGCTGATCATGGCAACGCAGAGGTTATGATTGATCCAAAAACAAGTGGGGTCGATACTGAACACTCTGGGAATCTTGTACCATTTATAGCAATTGATAAAAAACTCTTGGATAAGATAGGGAAGATATCTAGTGGTACATTGGCTGACGTCGCTCCAACAATATTAAAAACACTTAGTATCCCAGTTCCTGATGTTATGACAGGACGCGACCTGCTTGCAGATTTTCGTTAATTGGCTCCCAGGCGAGTCAGTTTCTTTGATGCAAACTGCGATGCAGCTGATAGTGATTTTTGAATGTCTTGCTCTTTTACAAAAGATGCTATAAACCCAGCTGCAAATGCATCTCCAACGCCCGTAGTGTCGACTATTTTATCAACAATTGTAGCTTTTTGCCTATAAACAGTTTTGTTATGATACGCAAAACTTCCATTTTTGCCGTCGGTCAAGACAAGAAGCAATTCCTTTTTAGGTAGTAGTATTGATATGTCTGTTTCAAAATCAATTTCATCACGCTTCTTTCCAACAAGTTCTGAAAATTCGTATGTGTTTAGAATAAGTGTATCTGCATTTTTTATAAGAGGAGCCATGCGAGGTAGTCCCTCCTCACAGTCTTCCCTGCCAAGATTTAAAAAGAGTGGTTTGTTATTAGATGCTATTGTTTCGATCAGTGCAATCTTCTCTTCAAGTGTTGATTGGGGGATATGGCCAAAATAATACGCTCTGGCCTCTGATAGCTGTGTCATCATGTGATCTGCAAGTGTAAAAGAAGCAGTTTGCGTAGGGTAATGTATTACTGTGCGCTCTCCGGAATCTGACAATAATATTGTTGATATATTAATAAAGTCAGATAAGAATAACAGTAGTTCTGTTGAGACGTTCTTTTTGACTAAATGTTGGATAATAATTTGCTTAAAAACATTTTCTCCAACTAATGCACATACTGCACAGTCAAGGTCAAGACTCGATGCGTCAATGGCAACATTTGCCGCTCCACCACCGAGCCCCTGGTGAAAAAAATCAGCTAAATATTTCCCTCCAACGGCTAAGTTAAATCTGTCCTTCTCTTGCGTTATGCTCTCACCCTTGAAGTAAAGATCAACCGTAATGTTACCAATACAAATTAAATCGTACATAGTGTATTTGTACTGAAAAAAAGACAAGGATACAAGTGGGAAAAGTGATCTTTAATTATTAGGAATGGGTTCTGTTTGTATAACGGGCACAGAAGGATCATTATCAGATGCGAGATTTTGAAGTATTTTATAGTACGTTTCAACATCTATATCCTTTATTTGTAGATACTGTCTATATTGGGAAACATTAAATGACCTTAGGTCAAATGCCTTTCCATATTTGTGCTGAAGAATTTCAACTCTCCATAAGAGTTTTGACAGCATGATAGAGGCTTCATCGCGAGAGTCATTATTCCTTGATTTGGCAAGCGCAATGCTTAATAGTTCATGGTATGAATATGAGTCTGGCGAAAGTGAAGTTAAATATTGATAATCAACGCCTTGATTAGTCTTAGCTTTGGAAGCATGATAGATAAGGTAGTCAAAATTAAGTAGATTTATACAAACTAAGACTAGGCCAGAAAAGATAATAAGTTTCTTTAAGATCTGTTCTCTTGTGCCATTTTTCAAGAAATAGTGTAGATAAATACCATACAAACCCCAAGCCCAAGCAACAACGCTATATCCCAGTAGTCGCTTATGTGTAAATCCAAATGTTGAGCTGTAGTCATAGACACTTTTGAGTGCTATGCTCGATAAAAATAACCCTTCGAAAATGAGAAGCTGCGTTAACAGTCTAGAGTTTTTGTTTTGTGCTTTGTCAGCATAAATCAAGCCGAATATAATTAAGGTGACAAGACTCAGTTGACCAAACACTTCGCGAGCATACTGAGAGTGTGTCATTTTCAACATCAGTAGGGTTTGCTCTGTTGCAAAATAGAGCTGTGCTTGGGATGCAAAGAATACGATAAGTACCCCAACCAAGACAAGTTTGGGAATATGGAGTGGTAAATTGAGGGAATATGATAATGAATTATTATGATTATTTTTCGAGACATACGACAGAATACGAGGTAAGAAAAAGAAAATGAATGAAAAAATAATGACTCGCACAACATGGAGTGGAAAATTGTCCCCAAAGAAATGCTTTAAATACTCATTGAGATTAAGAAAACTCAAAAATTGTCTGACCCATGAAGCAAATAGCGGATTAGCTGACGACAAAAGGGGAAGTACAAGGACTAATACTAAAATAGTTAAGAATATTGAAATTCCAATCTCTTGAGATTTGGCTGTTTTAGATCGTGTTAGGTTGGTAAGCTTGTTCCAATCAATACCAAATAAATTATTTTCTCTAGCAAATCTTAAGGCTAATCTCATAGGAAGGGAGACGAACTGCCCAATGTCAAAGCTGTTACGTTCACTGTGATTAGTAATAAGAAGTGAGCCGAAATAGAATGCAGCAAAAATATCTAAAAAGACAATGAGCTCATGTGACCAGATAGAAAGTGCTAATGAGAAAAATAATACTAATATAAAGTGTACTTTATCGTCATTTACAATATTTTTTTTGTATTTAAATATAAGCGATGAAAGCGTGACTAATGTGAGTGTTAATCCAAACGATGGGAAATATGAACTCGTTATGAGGAAGGTAAATAATGCGCTAAGTAGTACTAGCATGAAGCCCTTCATAGCAGGGTAAGTATACCACACTCGCCTATAGTGATACTATGTCTCTAATATCGCTTGTTGAGCGTAGAGGATCGTTTGAATCAAACAGATATGTTTCAAAACCAAATACTTTCGCTGCGCTGATATTCTTCAAGGAATCATCGATAAACAAAATATTTGATTTATCTACTCGAGCGTTTGTTTCCATAAGATGGAAAAAGTCTAGCTCGGGCTTTATTACCCCTAAGTTCGATGAATCAAGAAGAGCGCCATATGTAACTTCTGGCAAAATGTTTCTTTCAACGATCTGATTATATGTTCCTATCCATTGATTTGTTGCAATCCCAACGGAGTATTTGCTTGAGGCGTCGACTATTAACTTTTGAGTTTCTTTTATTGGAATAAAGTGATCAGCCCAAAACCTCAGAAAGTCTTTGTGTTCATCTCTCTCAATATTAAGATCATCGGCCATAGAATTCCACAAATCTTGTGGCATTATAGTTCCACGACATGCGCTATCATCGTACTTCTTAAATATTGAAAATACATAGTCAAACTCGATATTATGCTCATTTGCAATTGCTTTAAGTCCTGATTTCCAATGAAATACAACACCTCCAAGATCAAAATAGATAAAGGAAATATTAGTCATAAAATTTTAAAACTACTGTTATCTCACCCTTAAACTCGTGATTCTGTAAATCTGATGGGTAGCCAATGAGGACCTCCTCAAATTTTTTATTCATTTCTCGACAGATGTAGACTTTTAAAGCTGGTGTTACTTTGCTTAGTATCTTTAGAGTATTTGTTATTCTATGGGGAGATTCAAAAAAACAAACTTCAAGACGCTTTAATTTTTTAGAGAGTTCAAGGTACAACTCAAATTGCTTGATGATATGGCTCTCTTTTTTTGGCAAAAAACCCACGAATAAGAAGTTTTCAAAATAGCACGCTGACAACACTCCTGCGTTAAGTACAGCACTACTACCAGGTATCGAGGTATACGGGATTGCTTTCTTTTGACATGTTTCAATTAAGAATCTACCAGGATCAGATACGAGTGGAGTCCCAGCTTCAGATATAAGCGCAATGCTAACGTTACTCTCCAAGAGTTTTATTATTTTTGGAAGTTGATTAAACTCTATATCCTTATAAAAGCTTTGGATTTTTTGATCTGTTACTGGCTTGAGATTGTGAGTGGAAAGAGTCGACTTGTAAAATGGAACGAACGTCCTTGTATCCTCACAAAGAATAATTTGTGCAGAAGATAAGGCTATTGCAGCCTGTAGAGAAAGTTCCTCCGTAGAGCCTATCGGACTGGCAATGACGCTAAGCATCACTTATTGTATACCTTTAATGTTTAAAAGTGTTTGGGTATATGAAGCATCTCGAGCAACTTTAAAAATAATATCTCCTAGATCTGGAAGTCATACATAGCAAACTTACAACTTTTCAGGTACAATTTGTGCGTTATGTTTACTATAACCTCAAATTTTAAGCCAATCCAAGAGCAAAAAAATGCAACAGACAAAATTCTAAACAACCTTCGATTAAACAAAAAGGATCAGGTTTTACTTGGTGTTACAGGGTCTGGAAAAACATTTACTATTGCGCAGGTTATCGCTCAGTCACAATTACCGACACTTATTATTTCACATAATAAGACACTTGCTGGCCAATTGTTTGGTGAAATGAAAGATTTTTTTGCAAATAATGCCGTGAGCTTTTTCGTGTCCTATTACGATTTCTATCAACCCGAGGCATATATGCCTTCAAGTGACACATATATTGAGAAAGAGGCGCAGATTAATGAATATATTGACAAAATGAGGCTTGCAGCAACTGCAAATCTCCTTTCACTTAATGATGTTATCGTCGTCTCCTCAGTCTCATGCATATACAATCTTGGTTCTCCAGTTGAGTACGGTAGATATGTTCTTGACATCAAAATAGGAGAAGTGTTTGATCAGACGTCGCTTATGAAAAGATTGGTTGAATTACAATACATGAGGTCTGAATTTGATTTTAAACGAGGGACATTTAGAGTACGAGGAGGAACCATCGATGTATATCCATCATATAGCGACGAGGGAGTTCGCATTGAGTCAAAAGACAATGTAATAACTAGAATAATCATTATTAATGTTTTGACCGGAAAAACAGTTAGTGAGCTTGGCCAAACAATCATCTATCCAGCAAAGCACTATATGATTGATAAAAGTTTGTTTGAGGATGCATCAGCTGCAATACGACGTGATTTAAAAGCTGAATCAGACGCTCTAATCAAGGCTGGTCGAGCAATTGAAGCAGATAGATTGATAAAAAAAGTTACGTATGACCTTGAAATGTTGCGAGAGATTGGGTATGTAAATGGAATTGAAAATTATTCTCGATACTTTGATGGCCGTCAGAAAGGTGATCCACCATATACGCTCGTTAATTATTTCAATTATCGATTTGGTGACGATTGGCTCTGTGTTATTGATGAATCGCACATGACTGTTCCTCAAATACGAGGAATGTACAATGGTGATTTTGCAAGAAAGCAAACTCTTGTTGATTATGGTTTTAGATTAAAAGCTGCCTTTGATAACCGGCCATTGCGTTTTGATGAGTTTTACAGGAGTGCTCACAAGATCTTATATGTTTCTGCGACCCCCTCAGATTGGGAGATTGAGAAATCAGAAGGTGCGATTGTTGAGCAATTAGTACGACCAACAGGTATCGTCGACCCTGAGATTGAGATTCGACCAACTGAAAATGAGATTCCTGATCTGATTGCTGAGATTGAAAAGCGAGTTGAAAAAAAAGAGAGGGTACTGGTAACTACTTTAACAAAACGAATTGCAGAGGATCTCACGACTTATCTTAAAGAGAAAAAAATTCAAGCTGCCTATTTGCATAGTGACATTAAAACATTAAAGCGTACTGATATCCTAAATAAACTGAGGAAGAAGGAATTTGATGTGCTTATTGGTGTTAATTTACTTAGAGAGGGTTTAGATCTTCCAGAAGTCACATTAGTTGCTATACTTGATGCCGACAAGGAGGGTTTTTTGCGTTCTCGTACATCACTTGTTCAGACAATGGGGAGGGCCGCTCGAAACAGTGGTGGCACTGTAATTATGTATGCTGATAAAAGAACAAAGGCGATTGAAGCTGCAATTGAGGAGGTAGGTCGAAGACGAGCGTACCAAATTGCCTATAATAAGGCAAATAATATTACTCCAACAACAATAGTTAAAAAACTATCAAATGTTTTTAACTATACAGATCCCGATGATGAGGGGCAGACGAACCAAAATCCCTCAAGTGAAGTTTTAGAGAAAACACTCAAGGCTGTTGACTTATCGGCCATGACTGCTGTTGATAAGAGTAAGTATGTCAAAGCGCTTGAACGTCAAATGAGAGAGTATGTTGATGATCTTAACTTTGAAGCTGCAATCATGATCCGTGATACATTAAGAAAAATTAAAAAATAGTATCCAGAAACACGTGTTGGTTATGGTGTGGGGCTATTAATAACTGTTACATTCATTTATAATCTAACCTACTCATGAATGACTCAATCATTGTCAAAGGTGCACGCGAGCACAATCTAAAGGAAGTAGACCTAACATTTCCTAAAAACAAACTTGTGCTATTTACTGGCATTTCAGGTTCAGGTAAGTCCTCTATGGCGTTTGACACTATCTATGCTGAGGGACAACGACGCTACGTTGAGTCGCTTTCATCGTATGCACGGCAGTTTTTGGGCATGATGCATAAGCCTGATGTTGAGTTTATTGAAGGTTTGTCACCATCAATTTCAATAGATCAAAAGACCCGAAGCTCAAATCCTCGATCAACTGTTGGTACGATCACAGAAATTTACGATTACTTTAGACTTTTATTTGCCAAAGTTGGGCACCCATTTTGTCCCAAGTGTGGCACTGAGATAACTAGACTTTCAACTGATGAAATGACAGATTCAATTATGGATCAAATTATCAAAGATGCCAGCGTATCATCAACTCCAATTCAATTTGAAATTCTATCGCCAGTTGTTCGAGATAGAAAAGGAGAGTTTGTAGGACTTTTTGAAAACCTACAATCAAAGGGATATTCACAAGTAGTTGTTGATGGAGGGAGGCGAGGACTTGATGAGGATATTTCACTTATTAAAACCAATACCCACTCAATTGAAGCAGTTATTGATACTATCTCACTCGATAAAGCCCAAGCCAAGTCGACAGATTTTGTCAAGTCAACCAGATCAAGGGTTTTTGCAGCTGTTGAGCAGTCCCTTTTGCTCTCAGGAGGTTTAGTTTACTTAAGTAATAAGGATTACAAAGAACCAAAACTCTTTTCACAAAATTTCACATGCCCGAAGTGTGGATACTCTATGAGCGAGATAGAACCTCGACTATTTTCATTTAATTCTCCCCATGGTGCTTGTCCTGAATGTAAGGGACTCGGGGTCATTAATTCAATTGATCCTAACTTAGTAATTAACAAGAGTTTTTCAATCAAAGAGGGTGCTATATTAGCCTTTACAAAAATCTTTTTTAACGACACTTGGTTTTCACGAGTATTCCAGGAGTTTTTAGAGGTTGAGGGTATTAATGATGATATTCCTGTTGTTGAATTGTCTGGAGAGCATTATAGAAAATTGCTTCATGGAACAAATAAGAATTATAGAGTGACTGGGCAAAATAGATTTGGGCAAAAAACCAGCATTTCTGAGCAGTTTAAAGGGATAATTGGCGAGCTTGACAGACGATATCTTGAATCGACATCTGACTTTGTTAGGGAGGAAATTGCTAAGTACATGACTGAGGAGCCATGTACTTTGTGTCATGGGAGACGTTTAGGAGAAGACGCTTTGTGTGTCAAAATAAATAACCTAAATATATATGAGTATGGTGAGTTTGCGATTCATGATTGCATCAAGAAAGTTAGTGATCTAAATATAGGTCTCTCGCCATATGAAAAAGAAGTTGCCGTTGCTATATTGAAAGAGATCCATAATAGACTATCTTTCTTAGATAGCGTTGGTCTTGCTTACTTAACCCTCAACAGACATGCTAATTCCCTCTCAGGTGGTGAGTCTCAGAGAATTCGGTTAGCCTCACAAATTGGATCAGGTCTTTCAGGTGTGATCTATGTTTTAGACGAGCCTTCAATCGGTCTTCACCCAAGAGATGTCTCGGCACTGATTGGATCGTTAAAAAATCTTCGAGATCTGGGAAATACCATTGTAGTCGTTGAGCACGACGCCGATACTATTAAACAAGCTGACTATATTGTTGATTTTGGCCCTAAAGCAGGAGTGAAGGGCGGAAAAGTAGTGTTCCAAGGGACTCTTAAAGAGCTTGAAAAAGCAGATACGCTAACTTCAAAATACTTATTTCATAAGAAAATTGTAATAGAACCACCCGAGCGTTCACTTGCTAATCATGGAGTTCTTTCAATTTCTGGATGTACACAGTTTAACTTAAAAAACATATCTGTCGATTTTCCAATTGGTAAATTATCAGCAGTTACAGGTGTTTCTGGCTCAGGTAAGTCGACATTGTTAATCGACACTTTTTATAAGGCTATGCGATATTATGTTGATGGGTATCATAGAGATAAAATTGGAACATTTGCTCAACTTACTGGTTATGAGCACTTTGATAAGGTGTATTTAGTTGATCAGTCTCCCATTGGCAAGACTCCTCGATCAAATCCTGCAACATACATTGGTGTATTTGATGAAATACGTGCTTTATTTGCAAATAGTTTTGACGCAAAATTTAGAGGGTATACAAAAAGTAGATTTTCATTTAATGTAAGAGGAGGTCGTTGTGAAAAGTGTCAGGGTGGAGGATCAATTAAAATTGAAATGCAATTTTTACCAGATGTATATATCACATGTGATGTTTGTAATGGCACGCGCTATAACAAGGAGACACTCGAGGTAAAATATAATGATAAATCGATATATGATGTTTTGAAGATGAGCGTTGCTGAGGCTGTGAAATTTTTTTCATCACACCCAACGATTATACGCAGGCTCAGTGTTCTTGAAGCAGTTGGCTTATCCTATCTTGAGCTTGGTCAACCAGCTCCAACACTATCGGGTGGTGAAGCGCAAAGAATTAAACTTGCTGCTGAATTATCAAGAACTGCAACTGGTAGAACGCTCTACATTTTAGATGAACCAACAACTGGGCTTCATATGTATGATGTTGAGAAGTTAATTACAACGTTATATAAATTAGTGGAGCTTGGTAACACTGTTATTGTAATTGAGCACAATACTGAGGTGATTGAGAATGCTCAGTACATAGTTGACCTTGGGCCCGAAGGTGGAGATGCCGGCGGTAGTGTTTTGTATCAAGGAGACCGATCTGGCTTGAAAGACATTAAAGAATCATATACGGCTCGATTCATGCATACATGAAAAAATGGATTATAACACTACTTTCAATTTGTATTCTTGTTCTACCCAAAACTGTACATGCCCAAGAAGAAAAATTTTATAAGGCTGACTATGACGTCATCCACACTCTTCAGACCGATAACAGTATAGATACGAAACTTATTATTTCATTTACAAACTTAAGATCTGACGTCTATGTTACTCAATTTTCACTCACCACGCCATTCTCATCTCGAATATCGAATCTTAAAGCTCTATCTCCCTCGGGCAAGGTAACAACATCTGAAAGACAGACTGAATCGGGGCTTGAGATAACGTTCGAGTTTGAGACTCCAACACAAGGAAGAGAGGCATCAAATTTGCTCGAGATTCAGTTTAATCAACAAGGGCTTGTTCAACATGATGGTAAGACTCTGGAGGCACTATTACCAACATTCACAACTGGTGACCATCCTTCTCGAGTAACATTTGATACGGTCTCACTCACAGATGAGCCGCTATCTATCTCAAAACCAAGGCCGACTAGAAATGAGAAAACTGTTCTGTATTGGGATGCTGTTCGCCAACCAATGGTTTATGTTGTATTTGGAAAATATCAACTCTACCAAACACGTCTTACATATACTCTACTTAAATTGTAGAGGAAGATTTTCAGTAAATAGTTTTA